>JAYVTX010000087.1:0-9480 GCA_043788425.1 Rhodospirillales bacterium | reverse complement strand
CCCGGCGGACGCGCGTCGTAATTGGGACTCATAAGCCGCGTTCGCGCTTGATCCGGTCCCAGGCGGCGTTGATCCGGGCCGCCTTGTCGCTCGCCCGCGCGACAAACTCAGGCGGGACCCCACGCGCAGCCAGCGTGTCAGGATGGTTTTCTCGTACGAGGCGCAGCCAAGCTGCTCGCGCCTCGGTATCGGTCGCGGTCGGCACTAGGCCGAGGGCGGTATACGCGCTCTCACCGCCTGCCATGGGGCGGGCAACCGTACCCCGCGCCTGGTCCCAGGCCAGCTGGTCAAGCCCAAACGCCGTATGCACGCCGCGTAGCATCGTGTGTTCGGCGATGGTCAGTGGCTTATCGGCGCGCGCGATGGCGAATAGCGCGGTTAGCACATCTTCCAACAGGCCGCGATTATCGGCGAACAGGGTTCCTAACTGTCGGGCATACGTCTCGTACCCCTCATTGCTGTCGCGCGCCTGGTCGAAAAGGCGGCCGATATCGCGCACGCTTTCGGGCGGAATGCGGAACTGTCGTTTGAAGGCGTCGATCTCTGTCCGGTCCACGGCCCCGTCGCATTTGGCGAGCTTGGCCGACAACACCACGACGCCGAGCGCGAAGACCTGGTCCCGCCGGCCCAGTGCAGCGGCGATGCGGGCTGCGCCAAACGGCCCACCCTCACCCAAGCGCAGCCGCGGTAGCGTGCCCTGGTCGGCTGCGTGGCCCAGAGCTGCGCCCATCACGGCACCGAACGGGCCGCCGACCATCATGCCTGCCACACCGCCGAGCAGCTTGCCCAAATAGCTCATAAGATGAGTGTAGCATGGCGGGGCTTGCGCGGGCACCCGCTCCTCACGCTATCTGCGGCGATGAGCGTTTCTTCCCCGAATCGGCATGGAATGGCGCGCGGGTGGGCGGCGCTGGCGGGGGTGGCGCTGCTATTGGGAGCCGTGTGGGTTGTGCCCGGGTGGCTGGATTGGAGCCGGTATCGCGAGAACATCGCCGCCCTGCTATCCGACGATCTGGGCCGGCCGGTGCGGATTGCTGGCGCGATCACGCTGCGCCTGCTGCCGCAACCGGCGCTGACCGCGGCAGGGCTGTCGGTTGACGACGTTGGCGACGGTGTTGTTCTGCGTGCCGAGGCGGCCCAGCTGCGTGTGGCCCTAGGGCCATTACTGGCCGGAACAGTGGTCGTTCGTGAGTTAGTGTTGCAGGGGGCGGACCTGACGCTGCCGTGGCCGCCCGGACCGGGGACGTTGGGCCAACGGCCGCCTGCCTGGCTATCCAATCTGCAGGCGCGGATCGAACACAGCATCATCCACGTGGGTAACGTTCAGCTGAAGGCCGTCGATGCTCGATTGGAAACCGATACCGAAACCGGCACCCTGACCGCCGCCGGCGCAGGCCAGATCGACAGCGCTTTTAGCCGGGCTCCTGCTTCCAGCCAGCCCCCCTCTTCCAGTCAAGCCCCCTCTTCCAGTCAAGCCTGGCGGTTCAGCATACGCCTCGCCCGTCCCGGCCGTGATGGCGTGGCACCAATCGAGGCCAGTATTGATGGCCTGGACCGGCTGCGGGAGACGGGCATCGCCTTCTCCGGACAAATCTCTGGAGACGGGGCGCTGGCGGGCCGGGTCAATGGGCGCGGGCCGAATCTGTCCCTGCTGCTGCCGGCCCCAGCACTCGCCTGGCGGGCCGACGGACGGCTGTCGGCGGCGGGCGGGCGCGCGATCGCAGATGACTTGGCGATGGAGCTGGACGGCGCACCGGCCCGTGGCACGGTCGCGGTTCGGATCGGCGATCAGGCCCGGGTGGACGTGGCAATCATGGCCGGACGCCTCGACCTCGACGCCTGGGCGCCCGTCCTGGCTAGGCCACAGGTGTTTGGCTTGCCCGTCGGGATCGACCTTTCGGTGGAGAGCGCCACGCTATCGGGCGGCGTTCTGCGGCAAATGCGGGGTGCGTTCGATTTGGAGGCGGATGGGGTGGCAATCCATGACGTGGTGGTGCGATTGCCGGGCGATGCGCAGCTCGGCCTCAATGGGCGTCTGGCCAACTCCGTGTTCAATGGTGTGGCGCAACTGACTGCGCCGGACCTCGCGACGACACTGCGCTGGGCCACCCGGATCATGCCGTTGGGGACTGTATGGCCCGATCTGCCCGGCGGCGTGCTGCAAACCGCGACTGTATCGGGCCAGGTGCATGCTGGCCCAGACGCGTTAGCACTGATTGGCATTTCTGGTAGCCTGGACGGGGCCGGGGTAAGCGGATCGGCGCGTCTTCAGCCCGGGCCGGTGCCGGTTCTTGCGCTGGCGCTGCAGCTCGACCGATGGACGCTCGACCCCTGGCTGTTGCTGCGTCCGCCAGCCACAGGCGTCGACTGGGATGTTCAGATCGCGGCCAGGGCGGCGCAATGGCGCGGGATCCCGATCAAGGGCCTGGCCGTCGATGTGCGCTGGACCGCCGGACGCCAAACCCTACGGCGATTGGAGGGTACGGTCGCCGGCCTGTATGCCCAAGCCAGTGGTACGATGGTTGGTGGCGGGACAGAGCCGCAGCGTCTGCAGGATGGCCGGGTCGATCTTTCGGCAGCCGATGGGGCCAGTGCCGCGCCATTCCTGCGCAGCCTGACATCGCAGTATGGCTGGGATGTGCCGGCCATTCTGCTGACCGGCCCGCTTAATGCCACCCTATCTGCGTCCGGCATGGCCGAGGCATTGCAGGCGAAGTTGAGCCTCGCCGCTGGCGATTTGCGGATCGAGGCTGCGCCGTTATTCGACGCTGGCGGGGGGTGGGCCGGGCCCGTCACGTTGCGCCATCCTGGTGCCACCCGGTTGCTGCGGGCATTCGGCATCGATGCGGCGTGGCTTGGCGAGGGATCGCTGTCGTTGGTGGCAATGGGCCGGGCGGGATCGGGCGGCCCGGCGATGGTGGAGAATGCGGTGCTGGTGGCGGGCGGTCTTCGCGGCAAGGCGACGTTGCGGTGGGATGGCGCGGCGTTGACAGGTTCGGCCGCGTTCGAGCGCCTGCCCATACCAGAGCCCACGGCCCTGGACGGTTGGCCGGGCCGGCGTTTGCAGGGGTGGCAGGCCGATGTGGCAGTAACGGCCGCGCAAGTAACGGCCGATCAGACGGTTGTGCTGCAAGATGCGGCGGCGCAATTCTTCCTGCTGGATGGGCGGCTGGCGCTACGTAACGGCAGTGCCCTGTGGCGGGGTGCGCCGGCCACGCTGTCGGCAACCGTGGACGCCACATCCACCCCCGCACGGTTGACGGGCCAGGCCAGCCTGACGGCGCTGCGCCTGGACCCCGATTTGGGCGCGCCGATGAGTGGGATGCTGACCGGGTCCATCACGGCGGCCGCGACGGGGCAAAGTGCGGCGGCGCTTATTGCGACCCTGTCGGGTCAGGCACAGGTCCGGGTACGCGATGGCGTGCTGCGCGGCGTCGATCTGCCGGCCCTGAATACGGCGCTGGTGCAACCGGGTCCGGAGGCTGCGCGTGCCGGTGCCCAAGCGGCGATGGTGTCCGGGCAGACGCAATTCGACGCGTTGGAGATGTCGGCCGCGATACGGGATGGGCTGGGTACGCTGTCAGGAACGCTGACGGCACCGGGCGGCACCGCGCGGTTGCAGGGCAGCGCCGATATCCCTGCCGGGTTGCTGGATGCGGTCATGACCCTGCAGCCGGAAGCAGCCCCAGTCAGCGTTAGTTTACGACTGCTGGGGCCCGCCATGACGCCGCGCCGCATCCCGGATCTGACCGGCCTATCACGCTGGCTGACAGACCGGCCATGATAGTCAGTGTGGACGGTCGAGCACGGCATACATGACCGTCAGTAGATCGCCAGCCGTGGCCGGGTGCCCGGCGCTATCGGCTGCCTGCGCCAGGGACAAGATACGGTCTGCCAACTGTAGCGGGCTGACATAGGCTGCCCGGTGCGCCGTGGGGCATTGCGGGCTAAAACGGGTGGTGGCCAGGGGAGCGAGATAGGCGTTCATGCTTCTTCTCCGCAAAACGATACGGCACCTCTGCCGATCCCTACGATGCGCTTGCGAAAATTACTAAGACGTTAATTTTAGGGATCGCAATATCGTGAGCCGGAGTAGCGAGGTCAGCGGCTGGTCCGGCGATCGCGTGGCGTCGATTGCGGTGATCAATCCGCTCGGGCTATGTCCCTGGGCGATGGCGATCGCATCTAGCGCGGCCCAAAACTCAGGCTCCAACGCAATACTGGTCCGGTGCCCGGCGAGGCGAAAGCTGCGCTTCACCAGCTGCGTCGTCAGCGCCGCAGCTCCATCTGGATCGGGCCATCGCGAAGGCCGTGGGTAAACTGCTCCACCATGGCGTTGCCGCTATGCATCAGCGCCGCCGCGTCACCCTGCCAAATCAGCTTGCCGCGGAACAGCATCGCCGCCCGGTCGCCAATGCGCGTGGCACTCGCCATGTCATGCGTGATGGCGACGGCGGTGCTGCCAAGGCGTTTTACGCAATCGACGATCAGCCCATCGATCACGGCACCCATGATTGGGTCCAGGCCCGTGGTCGGTTCGTCGAAGAACAGGATGTCCGGCTGGGCGGCGATGGCACGGGCCAGGCCCACACGCTTTTGCATGCCGCCCGACAGCTCGGACGGAGAGAGGTCACAGACGCTGGGGTCCAGGCCCACCTGCTTCAAGATTTCACCGGCGCGGGTGCGCGCCTCGGCCCGGTTTACCTTGCGTTGCGCCAGCAGGCCGAACGCCACATTTTCCCATACGCTTAGGCTGTCAAACAGCGCCCCGGCCTGAAACAGCATGCCGATGCGGGACCGGGCGCGATCTGCGGCGGGGCCCGGGGTCAACACCTGACCATCGATTGCGATCGTGCCCGCGTCCGGCTCGATCAGACCCAGAATGCATTTCAGCAACACCGACTTGCCGCTGCCCGATCCGCCGATCACAACCATCGACGTGCCGGCTGCGACGTCCAGGTCGATGCCGTCCAGCACAACCTTATCTCCGAACCGCTTGCTCAGGCCGCGGATCGAGATTTTAGCGTCAGCGGGCAAAGAACAGCTCGGTCAGCACATAATCGAAAGCGAGAATAAGAATGCTGGCCGACACGACCGCACTGGTCGTGGCCGCTCCCACGCCCTGCGCCCCGCCCTGGCTGCGATAGCCGTGGTAGCAGCCCATGAGTGCGACCAGAAAGCCGAACACCCCGGCTTTCGCCAGGCCTGCAACGATATCGCCGGTCGTAAGCGTGTCGAACGTCGCGTCCAGATAGGCGCGGGAGCCGAACCCCAGCTTCAATGTTGCAACAATGAAGCCGCCCAACACGCCCAGCACATCGGCGACCACGACCAGCAGCGGCAGCGCCAGTATCCCTGCCAGCAGTCGGGGCGCGATCAGGTACTTTACCGGGTCGGTCGATAGGGTGCCGAGCGCATCGATTTGGTCGGTGACGCGCATGGTCCCGATTTCCGCCGCCATCGCCGCCCCCACTCGCCCGGCCACCATCAGCCCGGCCAGGACGGGGCCCAGTTCCCGCACGACCGACAGCACCACCACGCCGGCAATGGCGCTTTCGGCATTGAACCGCGAAAACCCGGTATAAGATTGCAACGCGATCACCATGCCGGAGAACACGGCCGTTAGCGCCACGACGGGCAGGCTAAAATACGCGAACTCGATAAATGCAAGCCAGGCCATACGGCCGTAGAATGGCGGGCGGACCAGATGCGACAGGCCCGATACGCCAAACCGGGCGACGGCGCCGGTGCCGCGCACGGCCGTGAGCGTACCCCGGCCGACAGCCGCCACCGCATCCAGAGGATCGATCATGCCGACAGGACGCGCCGGCCGTAGCGATCGCCAAGTTGCGTCAGTACCTCATACCCATTTGTGCCCGCCTGGGCGGCGACGTCGTCCACGGTCTCGCCGGGTCCGATCAGCTCCAGCCAATGCCCGGTGGCCGCGCGAAGGTCGGTGACGTCAAACGTTGTAAGGTCCATCGACACACGGCCTACCAGCGGGACCGGGTGGCCGTCAAAGCGCGCCTGGCCACGGTTCATCAGCGCGCGGGTGTAGCCGTCGGCATAGCCCACGGAAACGGTGGCGATGCGGCTTGGCCGGGGGGCGATCCAGGCACCGTTATAGCCCACGCCCTCACCAGCCGGAACGTCGCGCACCTGTAGAATGCGGGCGCGCAATCGAACCACCGGCCGCATCGGGTTGGGACGCCCCGGCACCGGATTCACGCCGTACAACGCCGCCCCCGGCCGCGCGAGGTCGGAGGCATAATCCGCGCCCAGGAAAATACCGGACGAATTGGCGAGGCTGCGCGGCATGGGCGGTAACAGCGCGCAGGCTGTAGCAAATCGCGCCCGCTGCATTGCATTGGCCGGGTCATCCGATTGTTCGGCGCTGCGCAAATGGGTCATGACATACAGCCACTCACCACGCCGACGCCGGGCGTTAAACGCGTCGAGCGCATCCAGGTCGAGGCCCAGCCGGTTCATTCCCGTATCGACGTGCAACAGCGCCGGCGCCCGTCCGGACCATTCGTCCATTTCGGCCAGGCTGCCCAGCACCGGGGCGATACCATGCCCGGCATAGGCGTCTGCGTCGCCGGGCCACAGGCCGTTCAGGACGGCAATCATGGTGTCCGGAAGCAGCGGGCGGAGGGGCAAGGCCTCGTTCAGATGCGCCACGAAAAAATGCCGGCACCCCGCATCGTGCAGCGCGGTTGCGACGATGCTGGCGCCCAGGCCGTAGCCGTCTGCCTTCAACACGGCGCCGACTGGGGCCGACGGATGCAGCGTTCCCAGCAGCGTCCAATTGGCGACCACTGCGCCTAGGTCGATCGTCAGTTCGGTGGCGTTACTGTTCATGCACCACGTCGAGGTCGGCAAAACGCGTGTACTCACCTTCGAACAGCAAGTCGATCTTGCCGGTCGGGCCATGGCGCTGCTTTTCGATCAGGACCTCGGCCTTGTTATGAACCAGCGCCATGTCGCGCTGCCACTTATCCATGGCGGACTGAAACTTCTCCTGATTGTCGTACGCCATCTGTTTTGGGGCGCGCTGCTGCAGGTAGTATTCGTCGCGGTAGATAAACAGAACCATGTCGGCATCCTGCTCGATCGTGCCTGATTCGCGCAGGTCGCTGAGCTGCGGGCGCTTATCCTCCCGGCTCTCGACGGCGCGGCTGAGCTGCGATAGCGCCAACACGGGTACCTCCATTTCCTTGGCGATGGCCTTCAGCCCCTGCGTTATCTGGCTGATTTCCAGCACGCGGCTTTCGGGTTTGGTACCGACGCTGGGGCGCATCAGTTGCAGGTAGTCGATGACGACGAGGCTGAGGCCCTTCGTCCGTTTCAGCCGCCGGCAGCGGGTGCGTAGGGCCGATAGCGTGATGGCCGGCGTATCGTCGATGTGCAGCGGCAGGCCCGCAATCTCCCGGCTGACCTGCACGAAGCGGTCGAAATCGCGCTGCCCGATATCACCCCGGCGGATGCGATCGCTGCTGACCCGCGCTTCTTCAGACAATAGGCGGGTGGCCAGCTGCTCGGCGCTCATTTCCAGGCTGAAGATCGCGACCGAGCCGTGGGGGATCGCGGTGGGGTCGGTCGCGCGGGCGTCGCGCAGGATGGCGCGGGCGGCTCCGAAAGCGATCTTGGTCGCCAGCGCCGATTTGCCCATGCCGGGTCGCCCGGCCAAAATCATGAGGTCCGACGGGTGCAGGCCGCCCGTCTTCTTATCCAGATCGCGCAACCCGCTGCTAAGGCCGCTGACGTGCCCGCCCAGCCGGAACGCGCGTTCGGCACCCAGGATCGCATCGGTCAGGGCACGTTCGAACGTAACAAACCCACCCTCCGCCCCGCCATGGGTGGCAAGTTTGAACAGCTCGCTTTCGGCCAATTCGATCTGCTGGCGCCCGTTCAGCTCAGACTCTGCGCCGAATGCGTTGTTGACCACCACCTCGCCAATATCGATCAGCTGGCGGCGCAACCACGCGTCGTGAATGGCCCGTCCGTATTCGCCGGCATTGATGATGCCGACCATGGACGTAAGCAGTTGGGCGAAATACTGGGTGCCGCCGACCTCCTCCAGCACGCCCGAATGCTCGAACTCCGCCCGCAGCGTTACGGCATCGGCCAGCTGCCCGGCCTCAACCCGGCGGATAATGGCCTGATAGATGCGGCCATGCACCGGGTCGGTAAAATGCTCGGGGACGAGGAACTCGGCGACGCGCTCATACGCCTTGTTGTTGGCGAGCAATGCGCCCAACAGCGCCATTTCCGCCCGGTCATTGCTGGGCGGCATACGCTGGCCAAGGCCGAGGAGGGGACTGTCGATGCTATTCATGATGGGCGTAACTCTAGGCGGTCTGGCCGACGCCCGCGCTGTGGAGGGCTGTGGATAAGGGGGACAGTTTTAACCCGCCCCCCCTTTCACAACTACTCGCGGCGTTCGCGATCCCCGCCAGCTTCGGCCAGGGCGGCACCGAACTCCAACTGGTCGTCCTGCTCGATGTCCTCCTCGGCGGCCAATCCGACCAGCTCGCCACGGGCCTGCTTTTCGCCCTCTTCTTGGCTGCGGGCCACGTTAACGGTAATGGCGAGGTCGACTTCCGGATGCAGCTGCAATCGAATGGTAGTCAGGCCAAGCATCTTGATCGGGTCGGTCAGGATTACCTGGCTGCGGTTGACCGTCAGCCCCGCTGCCGTGATGGCGTCGGCAATGTCGCGTCCGCTGACGGAGCCGTACAGGCTTCCGCTCTCACCCGCCTGGCGGATGATGATGACCGACAGGCCACCCATGCGCTCGGCCGTACGTTCTGCTTCCTCGCGGCGCTTCAGGTTCTGCGCTTCCAACTGAACACGCTGCGTTTCAAACTGTGCGACGTTGACCTTATTGGCGCGAAGGGCTTTTTTCTGTGGCAGCAGAAAGTTGCGGGCGTAGCCGGGCTTGACCCGAACGACGTCGCCCATCTGCCCCAGCTTCTCGACACGTTGCAGCAGGATTAGATCGATGGTTGCCATGATCGTTCTTCCTTAGGCGACGACGTAGGGCAGCAACGCCAAAAAGCGGGCGCGCTTGATGGCGTTGGCTAGCTCACGCTGCTTTTTGCCGCTGACGGCGGTAATGCGGGACGGCACGATCTTGCCGCGCTCGCTCAGGAAGCGGGACAACAGGCGCACGTCCTTATAGTCGATAACGGGCGCATTCGGGCCGCTGAACGGGCAGCTTTTGCGGCGGCGATAGAACGGGCGGCGTGCGCCCGCATCGGCCCCGGCTGCCGCGCCACGTTCACCACCGCCACTACGCTCACCGCGTGGTTCGCTACGATCGGACATGTTTTATTCCTCCCCATCGATGGGGTTGCGGAAACCCTCACCCTCGGGCCTGGCCCGGTATTCCTCACGGTCGTCGAAGCCACGCTTGCGCCCGCTCTCAAACCGTCCGGCCGGCTTCGGGCCGCGGAAGCCGCGCTCCCGCTCCTCAGA
>JAYVTX010000086.1:0-4832 GCA_043788425.1 Rhodospirillales bacterium | reverse complement strand
CCGCACGGGCCAGCTCAACCATCTGGCGGCGAAACTCAGGGGTATAGGGAAGTAGGGTGTTCGGCACGATGGCACCTTTCGCGAAAGCGTTCGGGGTGTCCACCAAACCGGGTCAATCCCAATCCCAAGCAGCTCCCGCCTGGCCCCGACACGGTAGGGCACCGGACTTGGATTCTAGCCCCCAGCCAACACTCGGCCGCCGTTCTTGCCGGGCGGTACGAGGCTATCCGGTCTGACCCTTGCTCGCCACGTCGCCTCCCCCCTTCAGCGTCCTCCCACCCGGAACAATCCTAAGTCGATGCTGTTTGCCATGGCCGCATACCCGGCCGGGCTCGGATGCAGGTGGTCGCCAGAATCATATTCCGGTTTCGACCGGGTTGGCCGTTCCGGATCCTGCACCACGGACGCGAAGTCCATCACCCCGTCATAAGCACCACTGGTGCGGATCCAGTCGTTTAGGGCCTGGCGCTTCTTCTCGCCCTCCGGCGTCCAATAGGCGGCGCCCTCGAACGGGGTCAGCGTGACACCGACGATGCGCAAGCCCCGCGTGTGAGCCCGGTCGATCATCTGCCGATGCCCGGCAATCAGCTCGGCAACGCTCGGCGAAGCAGTGGCGCCCCCCACACCGATGTCGTTCACGCCCTCCAGAATAGTAACAAGCGTAACCCCGGGCTGCGCCAGGACGTCGCGGTCGAACCTGGCCAGGGCATTTGGGCCAACCCCGTCTTCCAGCACCCGGCCGCCGCCGATCCCGCCGTTCACGATGGCCATGTGCGTTCCGGCCGCCGCAAGACGAGCGCCCAGCAGATCCGGCCAGCGCTTGTTTTGATTTATACCTGACTGCGTACCGTCGGTGATCGAGTCTCCGAAGGCGACCAGCACGCCGGCTGCGTCCGGTCGTACTACCTCGACGCGGCTGAGGAAGAACGAGGAGGCGGACGCCAGGCCATCGCTGCGCCGATAGGCCGTCGTACCCGCAACCGGGAAGGTCGGGGCACCCGCATGGTCCCCGGGTGCCGAGACGTAGTTTACCTGCCAGGAGGCGGGATGGAGGCTGACCGGCGACTTCCACGCCGACAAGTCGTCCGGCAGGTACAGGTCCACGACCAGATCACCGCCATCGGCCACGGTCAGGTCAACAGGGTCGCTGACCAGCAAGGCGCCGGGCGGGACTGTAGGGCCGGGGAGCCCACCAAAGGTGAGCACGTGATCGCTGGCCACAACGATCGCTGGGCCTTTGTCACGCAGTGCCACATGCGCGGCGCCGACCCGCAGCGGCAGCGTCCCTAGGCTGTTGGACACCACCACCCGGACCCTGGCGCCGCCGAGCGAGACATGGGCGATCTGCCGCAGCGTCTGTCCCTTGATCTGCAGTGGCGACATGCCGCCCACCGGCAGTTCCTGGTCCGGCAGCACATCCTTGACGGCCTGGGGCACGTCTCGCACCCAGGGGAATGCCTGCGCCGAAGCGGGCAGAGTTTGCGTTGGCTGGTCCAGGCGCGCGACCTGCGGTGCGGCCCAGGTTGCGATCCATTTCTCGGAACCGGCTTGCCGGTCCGCTGTCTGCGCAACGGCGGGCACGCTGGCCAGGAGCGGAGCTGTCACGAGCAACAGGTGCATCAGCCCTCGTCGGGATTGGCGGTGCCGAACTTCCAGGCGCAGGGTCGCCTCGTCAGCTAGGATCATTCTGTCGGCGTGATGCATGTTCCGCTCCCGATTATCGGTTCGTTATTGGAGGGGACGATAGGAGCAGCCTGGCCCGACTGACAATGGCCGGGACTGCCACCCTATCAGCGCTATTTTGGCGACCAGTGAATGACCGATGAGCTCTTCGCGCCTATACCGGCCTGCATGATCCCTGACGACTGCGAAGCCGATCGGCATAAGCGCGCCGCCTAGGCCGGCCGGAATAGCGGTCTCAGCCTGCTTTGGATTAGCTCCATTCGATTGCGGGATCGCAAGCCGTTTAGCTGCTCTTCGTCCGGCCCTACTCCGGACCGGACTGTCCGCTTCCGGCCATAGGGCCGCGAACGTGGGGCAGCTCAGAGCCGACGTATGTCGTCTAGGCTTGTCACGCTGCCCAACGACCGCGCCGGCGAATTTGGAAGGGGCAACCGTGGGCGAAACATTCACTGTGAGAGTAGAACCCC
The DNA here is from genome assembly GCA_043788425.1 of Rhodospirillales bacterium. Classification (GTDB taxonomy): domain Bacteria; phylum Pseudomonadota; class Alphaproteobacteria; order Acetobacterales; family Acetobacteraceae; genus JANPPS01. The sequence continues at coordinate 2,682 of JAYVTX010000086.1, read as the reverse complement.
AATCGCCATACGCTCTGGGGCATGCTCGCGCCTACTCGCGCTCATCCCGGGTGATGCACAGTAGTGCGACAGTCGCTGCAGGCGGTACCGTCGATCCGCCCTGGCGTCGCCTCTGACTGGCTAAGCATCCCGTGAGCCTTCCTAGTTTTGCAGCACTGATAGATCTATCGCTGAGCCGGCCCGACTGGCAGGGCGTTGGCGGGGCAAAACCCTCGCCCAGCGCTTCTAAAGTTGACCAAGCTTGGGGAATGGCCGACGGTCAGTTGGCCGTCCCCAGCCCGGCTGACGCGCTGGTGTCGGTCGCAACGATAGACCTTTTTCGGACTAGGTAGCGCAGGCGACAGCGCTGACGGCGTTGAACGAACAGCAAGAATAAACAATCAAGAAGGAGGCAGCTGATGCGTTGGAGAGTGGCGGCACAGGCTGGATTCGGTGCGCTGGCGCTGGGATGTATCCATGGTAGCGCCGAAGCGCGTGTTACACGCTTCGTCGTAGAAGAGCGGATCCCGTTTGCACCAGGGACTGAGTGGGGATCGGCCGGCGGTTACGAGCGCCTACGTGGTACTGTGACGATGGAGGTTGATCCCGGAAACCCGCTCGATGCGGTGATCGTCAACCTTGAAAATGCGCCGCGGAACCCCCGCGGCAACGTCGAGTTTAGCGCGCCCTTCTTTATGCTCAAGCCGATCGACCTATCTCGTGGCAACGGCAAGCTCTGGTATGGCATCAACAACCGAAGTGCCTGCATCGAGCTGGCTTTCCGAACGTTTCCGTTCCGACCTACCCCCTGCACGATCAGCAAGGTCGATGATATTGGTGCCGACCACCCAATTCTCACGGAAGGCTATGCTTTCGTGGACGCCGGCTGGCACGGGGACGCTTTGCCGGACCCGACCGGTGCAAGGCTGGTTCCTACCTTCCCTGTCGCAAAAAAGCCGGACGGGACCTCGATCACCGGGCGGGTACGCATCGAGCACCAACCCCCGGAGGCAGCTTTCACACGCCCGCTGGTCGCCGAGAACGGCTCGAGCAACGCTGGCCCCACCCGCGTTTGGCGCGCTTACGAACCGGTAACCACCGACACGCGAGATGCACTATTTACCGTGCGCGATCGGATGGATGCACCGCGCGAGACGATCGCTTCTGACCGCTGGGCTTTCGGCACATGCAAAACCGGACAGGCGAGCTTGGCTCCGTCGCCTATCGATCTCTGCCTCTTTGATGGATTTAAGCCTCACCGCATTTACGAGCTGACTTACACCGCCAAGGACCCGATCATCATGGGCTTGGGCTACGCGGTGACGCGCGATGTCGGATCGTTTCTCCGCTACCAGACTCAGGACGACGCGGGCAACCCAAACCCCTTAGCGATCAATGCTCGTGAGACATTCATTCGTCGGGCGTACTCGTCTGGCACGTCCTCGACAGGTATGTACCAGCGCGAGTTTCTTTACCTTGGTTTCAACGAGGACGAAGCGCACCGCCGTGTGTTCGATGCGGCGACAATCTATTCTGCCGGCACCAATCGGCTATTCGCCAATGTGCAATTCGCACATCCGACCTTCTATTCACGTCAGGACGCCAACCAAGACTACACCTCCAATGCTGTAGCGCCGTTTACCTTCGCAGTGACGACCGACCCGGTGACGGGTGTCCGCGATGGTATCCTCAAACGTCCTGCAACTGATCCACTTGTTTTCCAGATCGACGAGGAGCTGCCATTTTGGCAGTGGAAGGCGTCGCTCAACGTCGCCGACGGTCGCGGCGCGCCGGTGCCCATTCCCGAGAACGTGCGACTCTATTTCCAAGCTGGGTACGGACACATTTCCGGCGCTGGATTGCTAGCGCCTGCGATCACGACGGATCTGTGCCAATTACCCGGGAACGGAGTGGCTAATAATCAAGCCAGCACCGGCTTGACCTCACGCGCTATGATACGGGTTATCGACGATTGGGCTGACCGCGGTATTGCGCCGCCACCCAGCAATTATCCACGCGTTGAGGACGGCACTCTGGTGACGCTCGACGAGTATCGTAAGCAGTTTCCTGCTATTCCCGGCATCGTGCTGCCCAGCGTCCTGAACGGGCTCGACGTGCTGGATTTCGGCCCGGGCTTCAACTCCCAGGGTGGCGTCGAGGCGACCCTACCTCCGACCCGTGGTGGATCTTACCAAGTCCTGGTGCCCCGGCCGGGGCCGGACGGGATCGCCACAGCCGGTATCCAGACGATGATGACTCGGCTACCGTTAGGCACGAACACCGGCTGGAACGTTCGAGCGGCATTCCGGGCGCCTGACCTTTGCGGGCTAGATGGTAGCTTCCTTCCGTTCGCGCGTACGGATGCAGACCTGAAGGGTGATCCTCGAATGTCTTTGCAGGCGCGTTACCAGGACAAGGCCGGCTTCGCCGTAGCAGCAAGAAAGGCGGCAGCTGAGCTTGTCCGGCAACGGTTCATGCTACCGGTAGATGCCGACAAATTCGGAAAGGCAGCTGAAAGCGCAGACGGGTTCCAATAAGGAGAGCACTTGCCCTTTTGATGCGACTGTCAGAATGCGGATGTCGGTCCGCGAAACCCGCATTCTCGGCGTCATGCCCGGACACACCCTAGACACTGGGAGAAAGTGCTGGAAATCCGTCATTCAGGCGCCGCGGCATATACCTACATGTAGATCGGCGTGGAAA
>JAYVTX010000085.1:0-10155 GCA_043788425.1 Rhodospirillales bacterium | reverse complement strand
CTGCGTTACGCCCCGCCAGCCCCCCCACTGGCACCGGTGCCGGCCGAATGAACATCTCCGCGCCCTTTATCCGCCGGCCCGTCGCCACCTTCCTGTTGGCAATCGGGATCATGCTGTGCGGGGTAACGGCGGTGCGGTATTTGCCTGTGGCAGCCCTGCCGGCTGTGGACTTCCCCTTCATCGTCGTGATCGCTGGCCGGCCAGGTGCGGATCCGGAGACGATGGCCGCCAGCATCGCCGCCCCGCTCGAACGGCGTCTGGGGGAAATACCCGGATTATCCGAAATCTTCAGCACCAGCAGCACTGGTACGACCAGCATCGTCCTGCAGTTCGAACTGGAGCGAAAGATCGAGGAGGCCGCTCATGACGTGCAGGCCGCGATCAATGCCGCCTATAGCGACCTGCCGTCCGACCTGCCGACCCGGCCGTTCTACCGCAAGTTCAACCCGGCCGACTCGCCCATCCTGACATTGGCGCTGACCAGCGACACGCTGAACACGGCCCAGGTCTACGACGCTGCCGATACGATCCTGGCGCAGCGCCTGGCCCAGGTGGATGGCGTCGCCCAAGTGCAAGTCGATGGTGCGGAAAAGCCCGCCGTCCGCGTGCGTCTGAACCCGGCCGCATTGCGCGCCGCGGGACTGAGCAGCCAGGACGTGTACACCGCCATCCGCAACGCCAACGTAAACGGCCCACTTGGTGGCTTCCAGGGACCGGAGCAGGCAGAAACCCTGCAGCTTAACAACCAAATCCATGACGCGATCGACTACGCGCGCCTCGTACTGAAAGTATCCGGCACCGCGACTGTTCGGTTGGGCGACGTGGCGGAGGTGCTGGACGGCGTCAGTAACACCAAGCTTGCGGCCTGGAACGGTAAGCAGCCGGCCATCCTGCTGACGCTGACCAAGACGGCCGGTGCCAACGTGATCGACACTGTGGACCGGGTGCGCGCGCAATTACCGCAATTGCTGGCCTGGTTACCGCCCGACATCGTGGTCCGCACCATTAGCGACCGCACTACGACGATCCGCGCCAGTGTGGCCGATGTGGAGACGACGCTGCTGATCTCCGTGGCGCTGGTGCTGGCCGTCGTCGCCGTGTTCATGCGCCGGCTGGTGCCCACGCTGGCCGCCGCCGCCACGGTGCCCCTGTCGCTGGCGGGCACCATGGGGGCCATGTACCTGTTCGGCTTCAGCCTCAACAACTTCTCATTGATGGCGCTGACGATCGCGGTCGGGTTCGTGGTCGATGATGCGATCGTGATGATCGAAAACGTGGCCCGGCATCAGGAGCGGGGATTGAGCCCGATGCAGGCGGCGCTGGCCGGGTCGAAGCAGATCGGGTTCACCGTGGTCAGCATCAGCCTGTCGCTCGTGGCCGTGTTCATTCCTGTGCTGTTCATGGGCGGGATACTGGGCAAGCTATTCCATGAGTTCGCGGTCATCCTAACGGTTGCAATCGCGATCTCCGCCGTGGTGTCACTAACGCTTACCCCCATGATGTGCGGGCGGTTCATCCGGGATCAGGCACCACCCACGGGCGTGTGGGGCCGGGTGGATCGCGCCGTGGATGGGGCGTTTACGTGGGTGCAGCGCGGATATGGACGCAGCCTCGGCTGGGCGCTGCGTTGGCGCTGGCTGATGCCGTTCGTAATGGGCGGCACGATCCTTGGCATCTACTTCCTGTGGGGTGCCGTGCCGAAGGGGTTCTTGCCGACCCAAGATACCGGGCTGCTGGTCGGCAACACCGTCGCCAGTCCCGACATCAGTTTTGAGGGTATGGCGGAGCGGCAAAAACGTGTCGTCGACGTGTTGCTGGCCGACCCGGCAATCGACACCATTGCCAGCAAGATCGGCATCACCTCGGGCTGGAGCAGCATAAACCGCGGGTCACTCACGGTCCAGTTGAAGCCGCTATCGGAGCGGGGCATCTCGGCCGAGGACGTGTTGGCGCGGTTGCGGCCAAAGCTGATGCAGATGGCGGGCATCCAGACATTCCTGTCGTCTGCCCAGGACCGGGGCACGGGCGGCGGCGGAGGCGGTAGCGGCGGGTCCAGCTTCAGCTTTGTCTTGCTTGACCAGGACCTGGCCGAATTGCGCACCTGGACGTCGAAGCTGGAGGAAGCGCTACGCACCGTCGATGGGATTGAGGACGTGAGCAGCGACCAGGACCGCCCAGGCCCCCAGGCGGACGTCGTGATCGATCGGGACGCCGCCGCCCGCCTGGGCGTGTCGGTGAACGCAATCGATGCGGCGCTGAACAACGCCTACGCCCAGCGCCAGGTCTCGATCATCTACACGCAGCGCAACCAATACCGCGTTGTGCTGGAAACGTTGCCGCGGTTGCAGACGGACCCGATGCTGCTCGATCGGCTGTTCGTACAGGGGCGCAGCGGCCAGGTGCCGATCACCACGGTGGTCAAGCTCGAGCGCAACACATCACCGCTATCGGTCCATCACAAGGGTCCGTACCCGTCCTCCTCGATCAGCTTCAACCTTAAACCCGGCACCAGCGCGGGTGATGCGGTGAAGCTGGTGGCGGCCAAGGCGGCGGACCTGCGGATGCCCGAAAGTGTCCGAACCGAGTTCGGCGGCGACGCCAAGTTCTTGCAAAAATCGTTGTCATCGCAACCCGCGCTACTCGCCGCGGCCATCCTCGCGATATACATTATTTTGGGCGTGCTGTACGAAAGCCTGCTTCACCCGATCACCATCATCAGCACGATCCCGTCGGCCGTGCTGGGCGCGCTGCTGGCCATTCTGCTGACCGGTTCCGACTTGGGCGTGCTGGCGATCATCGGTTTCTTACTGCTGATGGGTATCGTGAAAAAGAACGCGATCATGATCGTGGATTTCGCGCTGGAGGCGGAGCGGGAGCGTGGATTGTCGCCGCAGCAGGCCATCCTGGACGCGTGTACCGAACGGTTCCGCCCGATTATCATGACCACGCTGGCCGCGCTGTTGGGGGCTGTGCCGCTGGCGCTTGCAACCGGCACCGGGGCGGAGTTCCGGCGGCCACTAGGCATTGTCATCTGCGGCGGGCTGATCCTGTCGCAGATCCTGACGCTGTACTCAACGCCGGTGATCTATCTGTTTATGGAAAAGCTGGCCTGGGGTAAGCGGGGGCGGATCGGCGCGCCGGGGTTGGCGCCGGCGGAGTAGCTACGCGCGATCATGCAGGACCGGACGCGCCCGGGTGAAACTTAGCCGCCCGGCCTTCATACCCCAAAGCGGCTGGGCCAGTTCCGACACCGCGGCCGTAGCGGTTGGGGCGTCGAACAACACCAAATCCGCCGGGCCGCCGACGCGAATGCCGTACCCGTCTGCCCGCAACAACCGCGCTGCGTCATCCGTTACCATGCCCAGGCACGCTGCCAGCGCATCTGGACGCGCGACGTGGCAAACGTTGGCGTACAGATTGGCCATCCGCAGCAGGTTCGCGTCGCCATAGGGTGTGAACGGGTTCAGCACATTGTTCGTCGCGACCGAACAGACAACGCCTGCCGCCCGCAACGGCTCGGCCGTTACCACACCCCGCGGCACCGCATGGTCATGGTTGCGGCCCATCAGAAACAGGTCTGTCGCCGGCAGGATGGTCACTGCAACCCCTGCCCGCGCCAGGGTCGCTGCCAGTGCCGCGAACCGCGCCGGTGGGACCAGCGACATCTGCGTCACATGCCCCACCGCGACCCGGCCGCCCCAGCCGTACTCCTCGGTTTTCTGGCACACATACTCGACCTGCATGCCGTCCGGCGTGTCGCCCATGTCGAGGTGCATGTCGATATCCACGTCGAACTCCCGCGCGAGTTCGAAGATCCGGTTGATCTGGCCACGCGGGTCGGTGTCGCAATACGGCACGGCCCCGATCGCGCAGGCACCACGGCGCAAGCCTTCAACCAGCAGCGCGTCCGTGCCGGGGTTGTTCAGCAGCCCCTCCTGCGGGAACACGCATAGTTCCAGATCGACGGCATGGGCGTAGTCGCGCGCCAGGGCCTGCACACCCTCAAACCCACGCATGCCGATGATCGGATCGACCTCGACATGGGTGCGGATGCGGGTGGTACCCCAGCCGATGCAGCGTTCCAGCGTGCGCCGGCCGCGGGCATAGACGTCGTCTGGGGTGAAGTGGCCCTTGGCCGCGGCGGTCAATCGCACGGCCTCGGTAACCGACCCCTCCGACACGGCGCAGCGGTCCAGGATGCAGGTCTTGTCCAGATGCAGATGCGTTTCCACTAGGCCCGGCGTCAGCAGGCAGCCGGTGGCGTCCAGCACGCGGGCGTCCGTGCTCAACGCCGGGGCCATCGCCACGATCCTGGCACCGGCCACACCCACATCCCACGGGCCACTGCCATCGGCGAGCATCGCGCCCCGCACCACCCAATCCAGCACGCCGCTGCCCATCACGCCGCTCCCAAATAATCGATCGCCATGTCTGCCGCCCGGCCAACCTGCCCGATGCGTCCACCCGTCAGCACCGCGCACCGATCGGCCAGCGGTAGGGCAAGGTCGGCCCGCTGATCGACCAGTAGCAGCGTCAGACCCTCATCCCGCAAACGGGACAGCGCGTCGAATAGCTCTGCCGTGACCGCGGGCGCCAGACCGAGTGAGGGTTCGTCCAGCAGTAACAGCGTCGGCCGGGCCAGCAGACCGCGGGCGAGGGCCAGCATCTGCTGCTCACCGCCCGATAGCAGCCCGGCGTTGCGGTCCAGCAGCGGGCGCAGCCGGGGGAAGCGGTCGAGCATGGCGGTGATCTCGGCCGGGTCGAAGTCGCGCCGGGTGGTGGCACCCAGCCGCATGTTGTCCCGCACCGATAGCCCCGGGAAAACCTGCCGCCCCTCCGGCACCAGCACCAGCCCCTGTGCTGCAACCTGGTGCGCCGCGGCGTGGGCCAGATCATGGCCGTCGAACATGATCTGGCCGCGGACGGGCCGCAGCAGGCCACTCAGCACCCGCATAAGCGTCGACTTCCCGGCGCCGTTTGGACCCAGCAGGGCCACCATCTCACCCCGCCGGACCTCCAGCGCCACGTCGCGCAGCACGGCCACGTCGCCATAGGCGGCTTGCACCCCCGCCAGCGTTAGCACGGGCGCGCCGGGTAGCGTGGCCGGGCGCGTCGGGCGGGCTGCACCGTCACCAAGGTAGGCGGCGCGGACGGCTGGGTCGTGCCGGATGTCTTCGGGCGTGCCCTCAGCAATACGCCGGCCAGCGTCCAGCACCACGAGGCGATCGCACACGCCCATGACCAAATCCATGTCATGTTCAACCAGCACCACCGCGATCCCGGCGCCGCCAACGGCCTGCAGCGCCGGGGCCAGCCGGGCAGTATCGGCCGCGTCCAACCCGGCTGCAGGCTCATCCAGCAACAGCACGGCCGGCCGGGTGGCGAGCGCCCGCGCGATCTCCACCAAGCGGCGGTCCGGGTGGGGCAGTAAGCTGCACGCCGTTTGTGTGGGGCCGGTGTAGCCAACCAGGTCCAGCAACGCCGTGGCCAGCGCCGGGTCCGCACGGCCATGCCATCGCCCAGCTAGCAGGCCGGTGCGAACGCAATCCAGCACGGTCATGGTGCCGGGCATCTGTGCGGTCTGAAACGTGCGGGCGACGACGCCATCGGCCTGAACCGCGCCAGTGTCGGGGTGGACGAAGCCGGTGATGGCGTTCAGCAGCGTGGTCTTCCCCGCGCCGTTCGGGCCAATAATGCCGGTGATGGCCCCGGCAGGTGCCACAAAACCGACGCCGGCCACCGCACGTACGCCGCCAAATGCGACGCCTAGGTTTTCAACCCGCAAGGCCGTCGGCTGGTTCCGGCGCAAATAGTCCAGCGCGCCCTGCCGGCCCCCCGATCGCACTGCCGCGCCCGGCCGCACCGGCGCCAATCCCGCCAGCCCGCCCGGCACCAGCCACAGCACCAGCAGCAACCCGGCCCCGAAAACCAGCTGCCGGTATTCGGCCAGGCCGGACAGCAGTTCCGGCAACAACCCGATCAGGATCGCCCCCACCAGCGGCCCGACGGTGGCGCCCGCACCACCGACCATGACGATCAGCAGGAACAGGATAGATTGCGAGAACGGGAACGATGACGGCGCGATAAAACCGGTCAGCCCCGCCTGCAGCCCACCGGCGATGCCCGCCGCCCCAGCCGCAATCACGAACGCCGCCGCCCGCACCGGCAGGGCCGCAATCCCCACGCTGCGGGCTGCCGCGGGCGCTGCCGCCTGCATCCGCATGGCCAACCCCAACGGCGAGCGCTGCAGCCATCCAAACCCCACTAGCCCCAGCGCGCAGCAGAGGCAGGCCAGCACCGCCATTGCCCCCACCCCGTCAGGACCCGCAACGACTCCGGGGATCCCGGCCAGGCCAGACGCGCCGCCGGTCACGCTCCGCCACTCGATGGCGGTACTTTCGATGATAAAGCCGAAGGCGATCGTGACCATTGCCAGATACGGCCCGCTGACGCGCAGGGCGGGGATCGACAGCACCGCGGCCACGCCGGTCGTCAGCACAACCGCCGCCGGCCACGCCGCCAGGAACGGCCAGCCAGCCTTGGTCGTCAGCACGCCCACGCCGTATGCACCCAGCGCCAGGAACCCGCCCTGCCCCAGCGATACCTCACCCGCCAAACCAAGCAAGACGTTCAGGCCGGTGCAGGCCAGTGCGGCAATCGCCATCAGCCCGATCAGGAACGCGTAGTACCCCGGCAGCAGCAGGGACGCCCCGCACGCCGCTGCCAGCAGCGCGAGCCCGGCCAGCGTCCTCAAACCCGGACGGACGTTCGGCGCGCGAACAGTCCCTCCGGCCGCAAGGCAAGCGCCACGATCACGGCGGAGAACGTGACGATTTGTGTGGCACCAGAGCCGAAGGCGGTCGTGACCCCGGCCTCGGCCAGGCCGAATAGCAGCCCGGCCGCGACGACGCCCCAGGGCCGGGTCAGGCCGCCTAAAATTGCTACGGCGAATGCCTTGATCCCAAACAACGTCCCCATGTCGTACGCGACGTTGAACAGGGGCGCGACCAGCAGCCCAGCCACGCCAGCCAGCATAGCGGCCACGGCGTAGGTGGTGGCGACCAGCCGGGTCACGTCGATCCCCATCAGCCGTGCGGCGTCGGCATTCTGCACCGCTGCCCGTAGCCGCAGGCCCAGGCCCGTCCGGCCCAGCCCCACCTGCACCGCGGCCGCCAGCGCCAGCCCTACGACGGGTATGGCCAGCTGCAACGGGAAAATACCCGCATCACCCACCGCCCAAGGCTCATCCGCCCAGCCAGACGGCAGCGCCCGCGGCTCCTTACCAAAGACCGCCATGGCAATGTTGTCGGCAACGATGCCTAGCGCCACGCTCGCCATCAGCCAGACGTTGGAGCCGCGGCGGACGAAGGGCCGGATCGCCACCCGTTCGACCACCAGGCCCCAAACGGCGCAAACCATCAATGCCACAATGACGGCTACCGGCATGGGCCAGCCAGCGCCCACGGCCAGCAGGTGCGCCGTAACCGCACCCAGCATCAGCGACGAACCCTGCGCAAAGTTCACCGTGCCGGACACGGCGAAGGTCAGAGTGAAGCCGAGCGCGATTAGCCCATACATGCTGCCCAGCCCCACACCGGAGGCGATTGCGGAAAGCAGCATTAGCTGGCGACGGGCTCGATCACCTCCCCATTGTAGCGAACCATAACGTAGTCGTCGGCACCGAGTGCGTCGTGGTTGGTTGCGCTGAACGGGTGGTCGTAGGTCTTGATCAACCCCTCATACTGGCCGATCGCTTCCAGCGCCGCGCGGATCGCCTCACCATCGGCGCTGCCAGCAGCGGCGATTGCCATCGAAAGTAGCATCAACGCGTCATAGGCATCGGCCACCCCTACCGGCGGCGTGATGTCGCCCGGGCCCTTAATCTCCGGATACTTCGCCATCAGCGCCTTCGCAACGCGCTCACCAGTTGCATTCTGCCGGCCGAAGAAGCTGTACGTTTGGACGAACTGGACCCGCCCGGCCCAGGAGCCCGCCAACTCCGGAAAGCGGCCACCGCTAATGCCCCAGTGCGAGACGACCGGCACCGACCAGGCCGTGCGCTGCATCGACTTGATTACCTGCGCGCCGGGTGCCGCATTGCCGACCAGGATGATGGCGTCCGCACCCTGCGCGCGTAGGCGCTGAAGTTGCGGCCCCATGTCCACGTCCTTGTCATCGAACCGCTCGACCCCGGCCAGCGTCACTCCCGCCTCCTGCGCAGCGGCAGCCAGCCCGGCATTGTTGCTTTCGCCCCACCCATTATTGACCAGCATCAGGCCGGGCTTCTTGGCACCCATCGGCCCGGTAGCGTGGGCGATCAGCCGACGATCGACCAGCGCGTCCACGGCCGATACGCGGAAAACGTAGTTGGGGTTGGCCCCGTTGCGGGTAATGTTCGTTGCCGCTGCCCAAACGCCCATGAACGGCACCTTTGCAGCGTTGACAATCGGCACGATCGCCTGGCTGACGGGACTATCGATACCACCGAACAGCGCCGCCACACCCTCGCGATCGATCAGCTCCCGGGCGGCGGTCTGACCCTTCGCAGGATTGCTTTCATCATCGCGTCGCACGAGCGTGAGTGGCCGGCCCAGCACGCCGCCCTTGGCGTTCAGTTCGTCGATCGCAACCTGAAGCCCGCGGGTAATCCCCTCACCAGACTTGGCCGACGCGCCCGACAGGGCGGCTACCAGACCAAGCTTAATCGGCTCGGCAGCTAAGGCGCGGGGCGTTCCCAGTAGCCCCGCGGTGCCCAAAGCAGCGATTTTTCGGCGGGATAATGAAAGGGGCATGGCAGGGCGCTCCGAATGCGTGAGAACAAGGCTATGCAAAGCGCATGCAAGCTAACCGGGGCTGAAGGCATTTCGCTACCGGTTTGGTGTGGCAAGGTTGAATCGCGCCCGTTACAGCCCGCCATTTCTAAAACGTTTACAAGAGTTTCAGTCAAGTTGGAATAAATAATCGTTCTACTTTCAGCGTGGCGTGAGGGCTATCTTGGGTGTTCCGGTGCCGCTGTGTCAGTACTAATAAATACAACCCTACGTCCTTAATGTTTAATACTAGCTTTCGACGTTGTAACATCGCTGCCCATGGTCACCTTGTGCTCTGTCTAAAACTGGAGAATTCAAAATGTCCCATGATATCGTTGATACCGCCGTTGCCGCTGGTACGTTCAAGACGCTGGTCGCAGCCGTGACCGCCGCCGGCCTGGTCGAAACCCTGAAGGGCGCTGGCCCGTTTACAGTGTTCGCCCCGTCCGATGACGCATTTGCCAAGCTGCCCGCCGGCACGGTGGCCGAGTTGGTAAAGCCCGAGAGCAAGGCCAAGCTGACCGCCATTCTAACCCTGCACGTTATGGCCGGTAAGGTTATGGCCGCCGATGTGACCGGTAAGAAGCTTACGCCAGCATCGGTGAATGGTGAGGCACTGCACGTCGATGGCACGCATGGTGTGACCGTCAACGGCGCACACGTAACCACGGCGGACATCGCCTGCACCAATGGCGTCATTCACGTGATTGACACCGTGCTGCTGCCCAAGGGCTAAAACACTCCCGCCCCTGGTTCACTCACCCAGGGGCGGACCCGGCGGGGTTGCACCCGTCGCCCCCCCGCGGCATGAGACGCATCCGTTTGGAGTTGCGCGCCGCCCATGATGTATTTCAGCCGCCTAAAGATCGCATCGATCGCCGGCGTCTGCCTGCTCGGGCTGGTGTTATGCCTACCTAACTTCTTTTCCGCGCCGGCATCTTGGATCCCGTGGCGCACAGTGCGCCTTGGCCTAGACCTACGTGGCGGCAGTTATCTGCTCCTGGAGGTCGATACGGCCACAGTGTTGCGTGAGCGGCTTGACACCCTGGCCGACACCGCCCGTGGTGTGTTGCGCACCGCCCGGATTGCCGCCGCCCCCGTCGTACAGCCTGACCAGGCCCGGGTCCTAATCCGCCCGTCGAACCCGGCACAGATTGAAGACCTCGCCCGCCTGCTTCGTACCGCCGCCACGCAACAGGGCGGCACGGCCGAATTCGACGTAACAGCGACGCCGACGGAGGTGACACTCGCTTTGTCGCCCCAAGCGCTGCGCGACCGCGCTACCAACGCCGTCCAGCAATCGATCGAGATCGTGCGCCGCCGTATTGACGAGACTGGCGTGCTG
>JAYVTX010000084.1:0-2974 GCA_043788425.1 Rhodospirillales bacterium | reverse complement strand
AGGACAGGGTAACCCTTAGCGGGTTGGCGCTGCCGGGTCCGGACTGGGACGCGCTGGTGCAGAAGACGGGCGCACAACAGGTGGGCGCACAACAGGCGGGCGTGCAACGGGCGGGCGCGGGGCGGGGTGTTCGGGTCGTGCCAGAGGGCGTGACCTTCCTGCCGCCCTTTGCGTGCGCGATCGTTGACCGGCTTGGCGAGCCGATCCGCCATACGCGGGAGGAGGGCGGCCTGCTGGTGCTACCCCAGCAGGCGCCGGGGCGGGGGGACCAGGCCGCGTTTCGTGTTCGCGGTGCCATCGGGCCCGTGTTGACGCTGGACTTGTTTCAGGCCGGTGGCGTGATCCACCTGGCCAGTGCGACACCCACCGCCGACGAAGTGCTGACGGTCGCGCTGTCAGACGCGCGGGTCACGGGCGCCGGAATCCTGCTGGCTGTAAGCAGTGCAGGACCGCTGGAACTTGGTACGCGCCCGCGGGCCGAGCCAGCCGGGCCGTATTTGGCCGCATTGGCGGAAGCGGTCGGGCGGCAGGGTGACGCGCGGGTCGATTTGGGCGTGATTGATGTCCGTGCCCCGCCCGTGCATGCCCCGCCTGTGCATGCCGCGCCCGTCAATGCCGGGCCCGCGTCAGCCGTGCGCGCTGTCGCGCCGCTGCCGCGCGCACCGGCCCGGTCGCCGCAATGCGCCGCTATTCTGGATCGGGCCCAACTGGGTGAGGCTCCGTCGGAACAGGACCGCGCCCTGCTGCGCTCGTCCTGCCGATAGAGCGCCATCCAATCGAAGCGGATCGGCTTGGGCTCTATCTCCTGATGTTTGACGCGCACTACTCCCGCACAGGCGTTTCCGCCCGGTCAGGAGTTGCCCTCGTATCATGCGGCCTAAGTACGATGCGGTCGCGCGGCCCAGCGCGGCCCTGGCGGCGCGCCAGCCGCAGGACGTCGAGCACGGCCGCCTTGTCGCGCGCCAGGACGGGCCCTTCAAGCACGTCGTTGATCCGGGCCTGGCCCGACGTATGGCCGGGCGGGCCAGGAATGTGCAGATATACCGGCGCATGGGCGGCCACTGCTGCGGCGACCGTTTCTGCCAGCCCCTCCGCCTTTATGGCCGCGCTATTCAGTAGGGTAACGATGATGCCCAGGCGGCGCGTGCCGTCAGCAGCCGACACCTCATTGTGCAGCCGGACCAGCACGCCGGAGCGGTCCGGGCGCAGCGTCTCCTGCACCCATTTCAGCTGCCGCCATCCACAAAAGAACGTGCGGCAGGTCTGTGGCCGAGCGTCGTAGATCGCGCAGCCATTGTCGGGCTGGGCGTTGCGACAGCGGTAGCCCTGAACCTTCTGCAGGGCCGGGTCGTCGATGGTAAGCGCCACGCAGCAAACGTTGCAGGTCCCGCAACTCCGTCCGGCAATCAGCTCGGGGGCGTGCATGTCAAGCCAGTGACGGCTTACCGGTGAACGTGTCGCCACCGATCCCCGGCTCCAGATAGGCTTCGACGAGGTAGGCGGTAACCGGGGCACCGGGCGGCGTCGAAGGAAGCGTGGCGGTCAGCTTTGGTAGCACGGCGTTGTACAGCGCGCCTTGGCCGCCGGCGGGAGGCGGCTCCGGGTTGGGCACCAGTGCAACGCTGAAAGTACGCGGCTTGCTGCCCGGCGGTGTGATGCGCATCGTGGTGATCTTGCCATCGAGCTTAACCGCGTCACCGACCGAGACGACCAGCAAATGCAACTCGTCCAGTGCCGGAGAGAAGCGGCAAAAATCGCTCTGCTCGGTAAAGAAGCGCCCGGCAGTGCCTGCCTCCTCGAAGCTGTGGGGCTTGCGGCCATCCGTGCTCGGTGGCTGTGGTGCGCCCTCCCGCAGGGCGGCCCAGGTCTGGTTGCCGACGGTTCCATCGACCATCAATGGCGGTTTCTCGCCGGCCTGAAAGGCGCGAACGGCCTTTTCCGTGCTGGAGCCAAACGCGCCATCGACCGTTACGGGATGTCCGTGTATCGCCAGCACCTCCTGTAGGTATTCGACCCAGCCATCGGGGCTTTTGTCGCCCTTGCGTAACGTGGGCTCCTTCGGCGTAGCCTTTGGCGGATCGAAGGGTGGGTCGATGGTGGGTGGTACGACGAGCGGTTTGTCGCCACCCGGAGCACCGCCGCTAAGTGTGAAGGTCACCGGAACATTCTCGTCGCCCTGGCCGATCTGAAACAACGAGGCAAAGCCGGCGTTCTGCGGATCAAGGTTCGCGAGTGCCGTATTCTGTGCCCCCTGCGGGTTGTCCCAGCCCAAGCGCCACGTGCCGGCTTTGGGCGTGCCGATGTCCCATAACAGGAAGCCTTTGCATCCCTTGTCTGGGCTGTGTGGCGTCATGACGAACGCGAACTGGGTGGAGGCGCCGGGTTGGAGCGTTGTCGCCGGGTTGGTCATGTAATCACCGCTGACCTTGCCCTGTTCCTTTAGCGCCAGTACCGACTGGGTGGTGTTCACGACGGTGACGAGGCAGCTGGACGCGACGTCGCTGCCCGGCGTCACGGGTGGCGTCACGGGCGGCGTCACCCCGCCGCCAGCTTTCGCAGTCAAAATGAAGGTGCAGGCCGAAGCGTTACCGGATCCGGCATTGGCGAAGGGTTGCTCGAAATTAGCCTCACCGGGCCCCTTCACTTGAGAGTCCGCGTTATTTTTCGAGGTAGGCAGGCGCGGGTTGTTGAAATGCATCGACCAGACAGTCTTCTGATCGTCGACGAAGTAACGGATGATCCCGTCAACGTCGGTCACGGAGATGCCGAGCGTGGCGTTGCTGACGGCGATGAAGCTTCCGCTACCGCCCGGCTCGATCGTCCTCGGCGGTGGCTTGGTTAGTTTCCCGCTCTCAAAATGCGCGGTGCTGGTGGCGTCTACGCGGAGTGTCTGTTTGGTCTCGTTGCTGATGGTGCCGACGCAGCTCAGCTCGCCCAACAGGTCCTTTACGATATCGATGACCGGTATGACCGG
>JAYVTX010000083.1:0-2680 GCA_043788425.1 Rhodospirillales bacterium | reverse complement strand
GCTCGCCGCACGGAAATCCATGGGAGACAGCGCGCCTCGATCGTTGCACCGTCTGGCGGCATTGCCCGCCAATTCGCCGCAGTCGGCATCACGGGGTGCCGAACCACCGTCAGGCCGCGCGTGACGACCCTATGCCCCGGACCTCGGCGTGCGGAATTTGGGTGCGGATCAGCGGTGCGTAGCCCGCCTCACGCAGGCATCCACGCAAGCCCAATGCTACACCGGCACATTCCGGGCTGTAGATCATCCTGACCAGAGTGGCGGCACATAGGAGTGAGGATCGGTGTTTGATTGCCGCGGGGGAAATGTGGCCAGGCTGGCCCGGGAAATTCGGACAGCGCGGTTGGTGGATATTCGGCCTGGCACCGACGCCTCCATGGCGGATCAGCAGCGAACATAACAAGGCACCTGCCGTCGACGCACGGTCCGGCTTTCAAGTCGAATGTGGCGTTGGCCATGACCAAAAGTGCAAAGAGGAGGGCCGCGTTGACGGAGCGACGCGACGCGCATTCGCAATCGGCCGGCTGGTGTTGGCCACGTCGATGCCGCAGACGGGTATCGAGGCGCTGTATCGCCGATCGAGCCCGTCCAACCGGCGCCCGGTTACAAGATCCACCCGTCACTGCCATGCAGGCGGGCGGCGACCCGGCCGAACCAGGTCCAGGCGTGGACATCACCTACATCCCGACGGCACGCGGCGTTGTCTATCCGGCGGCGGCGGTGGATTAGCTCAGCCGGCCGGTTCTGGCCTGGCGGTTGTCGATCACGCGGGATGCAGAAGTCTGGCCCGAATTGGTGGCCGTGGCACGCGCCTCGCTCGGGCGATATCTGGACGTCTGCAATTCCCGCCGCCGGCCCATTCGAGGCTGGGGGCGTGGACGCCGGAGCAAGCCCATTTCAACCCTATGCCGCAGCGCAAGCAGCATGGAAGTACGATCGGTGCCTCAGGCCCGCTTCAATGAGGGTAAGCCCACTCTGCGCGGGCCCGAGACGTTAGAATGACGCACCTATCAACCTGCAAGGTATCCACCCATCAGAGCCAAAACGCTGCAGCAAAAGACCGAGCTGTTCCACTGACCTTCAGTTCAGCAGCAATGGCGGACCACATTACCCCCGGTCAAGGATTGCCAGGATCGAGTCGGGATCGGCGTATTCCGACCTAGTATTATCTTCATATGGTATGTAATGGGGGCCACCAATTTAACAGCCGGAGCGGAGCGTCATAAGGTGTCTGCACAAAAGACTATTTATCTTAAAGGTATGAGTTCTTGGGGTTTCGATGAGTGTTTCTTTGGTTCTGAACGGCGGCGCTGGAGTGGATTGCGAAACATACCCGCCGCTTCTAGGCAACGATATCCACAAGTAGCTCAGCTACTAAAGCGAGCGATACCGCAAGCGGCTACCTAGTTAATGAGCTATACCGTAAAAGAGATTTTCTATACCTTACAAGGTGAAGGTCGCAATGCTGGACGCGCGGCAGTCTTTTGCCGGTTTGCGGGCTGCAATCTTTGGTCTGGCCGTGAAAGCGATCGCCAGACTGCCATTTGCACGTTCTGCGATACAGACTTTGTTGGAACGAACGGAGAGGGCGGCGGCCGGTTTGAGAGTGGGGTGAACCTTGCTGAGACAATCGCCTGCAAATGGCCAGCCGATGCCGATGGAAGGCGCCTAGTCGTACTCACTGGCGGAGAGCCACTGCTTCAGGTCGACATGGCACTTCTGGACGCCCTGCACGCAAAAGACTTCGAGATCGCAGTCGAGACTAATGGCACGATTGCTCCACCGACTGGTATTGACTGGGTTTGTGTAAGCCCCAAGGCCAATACCAAGCTCGTTGTCACGTCCGGCGATGAATTCAAGTTGGTATTTCCCCAGCCGGGCGTTGATCCCGCGTCTTTTGAAGTCCTTTCATTCGATCATTTTTTACTTTCTCCCATGGATGGACCGAAGACGCATGAGAACACTCAGGCCGCGGTGACCTATTGTCTTCAGCATCCTCGCTGGCGGTTGAATCTACAAACACACAAATTCCTCGGAATTCGATAATGTTCGAAGTCAGCAAGCAGTTTAGGTTTGAGTCTGCCCACACTCTGGAACGCGCGGTCGACACCGATCCCAGCCGGCGCATTCATGGGCATTCTTATCGGGCCGAGGTAACGATCCGGGGCATCGCCGATCCGGTCACGGGCATGGTCCTCGATCTTGGCTTGTTTGCAAGGCTTCTCGGCGAAGTCCGCAACGGATTAGACCATAGACTGTTGGACGACGTCCCGGAACTCGGGCCACCAACGATGGAAAACCTGTCCCTTTGGATATGGAAGAAGCTGAGCAGTACCTGTCCGGAGCTTATCAAAGTAACAGTCTTCCGCGACAGCGAAGGCGACACCTGCACGTATTACGGGCCGGCGCTAACGGACGCATAGCGCGGTCGCGGCCTCGGCAACCGCTCCGGCAGATTCTCACGGACACAAGGGCACCCGGCTCGTGAACCGGGTCGCGGATACGCGAACCGAGAGACTGCCAATAGACGCCGGACACCAATCCCGCTCCATATCGCAAACGGACGGGTCCCGGTGGGTTCTGTCGTACCCCGACGGAGACGCCGCATGCCTGAAAACCTGCTCCACACCCGCCGCTTTCTGCCGCTGTTCGTGTCGCAGTCACTGGGCGCGCTCAATGA
>JAYVTX010000082.1:0-4081 GCA_043788425.1 Rhodospirillales bacterium | reverse complement strand
CTCACGTTATCGGCCGGGCCAGCAAGGGGACCGCCAGATAAGCTAGACGTTTCAATTCCTTACGCCCCCGCGCCACGCTATCCAGCACAAATCCGCACGCGATCGCCAGGGCCGAGAGAAGCACGAGGGTGCTCGCCAATACCGCTGTGGGTAGCCGGGGGACCAGGCCTGTCCGCATGAATTCCAGCACGACGCTGGCACCAAAGCCCACGCCCAACAGCAGCAGCACCGCCGCCGCCGCGCCAAAGAACGCCAACGGCCGTTCGTCCTTCACCAACACCAGGATCGTGCGCAGGATCCGCACGCCATCCCGGATCGTTCGTAGTTTGCTGGCGCTGCCGGCCGGGCGCTCGGCGTAGTGAGTTGTAACCTCCGCGATCGGCATGCCGAGTTCCAGCGCGTGCACCGTGAACTCCGTCTCCGTTTCAAAACCGGCTGATAGGGCCGGGAATGATTTGACAAACCGCCGGCTGAACACGCGATAGCCGCTCAACATGTCCGAGATGTCGCGGCCAAAAACGGTCCCGACCAAGTAGGTCAGCATGGCGTTGCCGAACCGGTGGCCCGGACGGTATGCCGCCACGGCCTGGTCCAGGCGTGCGCCGTTGACCATGTCCAATTGCTGGTCGATCAGCATGGCCACCATGCCGGGCGCGGCGGCTGCCTCATACGTGCCATCGCCGTCGACCAGTACGTACACGTCGGCATCCACATCGGCGAAGGCCCGGCGGACGACGTGGCCCTTACCCTGCCGCACCTCCCGCTGAACGACAGCGCCGGCGGCGGTTGCGATGGCGGCGGTCTGATCGGCCGAATTATTGTCATACACATAGATCGTGGCGGCGGGCAGGGCGGCGCGGAAGCCGGCGACCACGGCGGCGATGGTCACAGCCTCATTGAAGCAGGGGATTACGACAGCGATGCGCGGAGACATACGGGGCCGCATACGGCAAACTGGGCGCGGATGGAACCGCCCGTTACGGGGTTCGGGGTGCCGCCGCCCGCTGTAGCCTGTCGTTGATGGCGCGCCCCAGCCCGAAATCCGGCACCGGCATGACCGCAATGCCAGCTAGGCCCAGCCGTGCCCCGTCGCGATCCAGCTGGCGCAGCGCGCCAAACAATGCTGCTGCCGCTTCCGCCAGATCCTGGCCCTCACTCAACTGTGCGACCGCCCCGGCACCCGGCAGCAGCTGCCCGAAGGCTAACAGCGCATCGCTTTTGCTCACGCTAGTAGCACCCAGCCGCACGGGCAGCAGCGGGGCATAATGCGATACTAGCAAACCCGGCGAGCGTAGGGTCCGCGTCTTTTCCGCCGCGCCCGGCGTGATGCCGCGACCGACCGGGCCGATCAGAGCCTCGATCAACTCGACCGGCACGCCCCCCGGACGCAACAGGAACGGCCCCCCGGCAGCGAGGTCGAGGACGGTACTTTCCAGCCCGACAGCGCACGGCCCCGTGTCCAACACAGCCGCAATCCGGCCGTCCAGCCCGTCCAAAACATGGGCCGCTGTCGTGGGGCTGATCGCGCCGGAACGGTTGGCGGAAGGTGCGGCGATAGGACGGCCCACGGCGTGCAACACCGCGCGCGCCGCGTCATGGGCCGGCACGCGTACGGCCAGCGTATCCAGACCGGCCCCGGCCAGCAGCGTGACCGGGCAGGTCACACGCCGTGGCAGCACCAGCGTAAGCGGCCCAGGCCAAAACGCCGCCGCCAGAGTTTCCGCCAGTGCATTGGCCTGGACGTGGGCGAACGCCGCCGCAGCGTCCGGGTAGTGGCAGATCAGCGGGTTGAAGTGGGGCCGTCCTTTTGCAGCAAAAACTGCGGCAACCGCTGTTCCGTTCGTCGCGTCTGCCCCCAGGCCGTAAACAGTCTCCGTCCCAAACGCGACGAGATTGCCTGCCCGCAATAGCAGCGCCGCCCGGGCGATCCCGGACGCGTCCGCCGCCAGGATTTCGGTCATTACCGCCCCTTATTCCCGGCCGGTGCAGAGGAAACTGGAATTGAGCCAGCCGGGTTTGCCGTATGTGAATGGCGCGCCGTCCATTGTGCGCAGCGTGCCCCCCGCTGCCTCCAGCACCGCCTGGGGTGCGGCTGTGTCCCACTCCATCGTGCGTCCAAACCGGGGATAGAGGTCGGCTGCGCCCTCGGCCAACCGTACGATTTTGAGTGCGCTGCCCATGTGCGTCACGTCGGCGACGGTCCGGCCACGCAGAATTTCGGCCAGCCGCGGATCGGCGGCGTAGGCGCGGCTGGCCAGCACGTGCAGCCCGGCGGGTGGGGCGGCGCGGGCGCGAATAGCGTGTTCGCCTGCCACGGTGCGTTTCCAGGCCCGGCCGGTCAACGCATTGCCGCCAAACAACTCGCCCAAGGCCGGCACACCAACCGCGCCCAGCACGGCGCGGCCGTCGCGGACCAGGCCGATATTGACCGTAAATTCGTCACGCCCGGCGGCGAACTCCTTGGTTCCGTCCAACGGGTCGACCAGCCAGTAACTATGGTGCGGGTCGGGGATCAGGCCGGCCGCCATCTCCTCCTCCGCCACCACGGGGATGTCAGGCGTGGCGGCACGTAGGCCCGCGGTAATCAGGTGTTCGGCGGCGTGATCGGCCTCCGTCACCGGGCTACGGTCGGATTTCAACAGCGTCTCAAACCCGCGGGCGCGGATGGCCAGGATCACGGCACCGGCCCGCCGCGCGAGGTCGGCGGCGAGGCTCAGCAGGGCAGTGTCGTCCATTGGCAGGATCGAACCACAGCCGGCGGGCCGTTGATAGTCCGGGGTGCCGCGCGTATGCCGGGCGTAGAACGGGGATTACGAATGGCCGAGAATATTTACGCCCGCATCCGCTTAGCCGTGGCCGAGGCCATGCGCACGGCGCTGCCGGATCTGGACGACGCGACACTGGCACCGCTGCTGGACCGGATCGAGGTAACGCCGTCACGCGACCCGGCCCATGGCGACATGGCGACCAACGCCGCGATGGTGGCTGCCAAGCCCGCGCGCCAACCGCCCGCCAGAATTGCGGCGGCCCTGGCAGCGGCATTGGCGGGCGGGCGGGACGTGCTGTCTGCAGCGCCGGCCGGTCCGGGCTTTGTGAACCTGACGCTTCGCCCCGATGCGCTGCGATCCACAATTCCGGCCATCCTGCAGGAGGGTGAGGCGTTCGGTGACGGCACGGCCGGGCAGGGTGTGCGCGTCAATGTAGAGTACGTAAGTGCGAACCCGACGGGCCCCATGCACGTGGCCCATTGCCGGGGCGCGGTGGTGGGTGACGCACTGGCCAATCTTCTGGCCAAGGCTGGGTTCAGCGTTACGAAGGAGTATTACATCAACGATGCCGGCGCGCAGGTCGTGGCCCTCGCCTGGGCCGCGTACTGGCGCTACCTGCAGGCTGTCGGCACGACCATGACCGAAGACGCCTATGCCGGCCAAGTTCCAGGCGGACTGCAATACCGCGGCGACTATCTGATCCCGGTTGGTGAGGCGCTGGCCCGCGATCACGGTGCCATTTTGACAGGACCGGACGCTACGGTCGCCGACCCGGCGCATTGGCTGGGTATCGTGCAGGCTACCGCGATTGGCATGATGATGCAGTCGATCCGTACCGACCTAGCCGCGTTGGGCGTCGTGCCGGACATTTATACGTCGGAAGCGGCATTGGTGGCCGCCGGTGCGCCGGACCAGGTCATCGCGCGGCTGGACGCCCTAGGGCTGATCTACACCGGCACGCTGGAGCCACCCCGCGGCAAGACGCCAGACGATTGGGAGCCGCGCGCGCAGTTGCTGTTCCGCGCCACCCAGTTTGGCGACGATGTCGACCGTCCGCTGCGTAAATCGGACGGCAGCAACACGTATTTTGCCAACGACATCGCCTATCACGCCGACAAGCTATCGCGTGGCGCGGACATCATGATCGACGTCTGGGGTGCCGACCATGGCGGGTATGTCAGCCGGCTAACGGCGGCGACCAAGGCGCTAGGCGGGCGACTGGATATCGTGCTGTGCCAGGTCGTGCACGTGTTGCGCGATGGCAAGCCGGTCAAAATGTCCAAACGGGCCGGGACTTATGTGGCGCTGGCGGA
>JAYVTX010000081.1:0-2949 GCA_043788425.1 Rhodospirillales bacterium | reverse complement strand
GCGCTCCCGCTCGGCCCCACGCCCGGCGTGGCGCATGTACATGGCCACTGCCATCAGAAGGCGTTCGGCGCGTTCCCAGATGCGCTGCAGGCGTTACGGGCCGTGCCGGGGCTGGACGTGCGGCCGATCGCGTCGTCGTGCTGCGGCATGGCCGGCGCGTTCGGCTATCAGGCGGAGACGCAGGCCGAAAGCCGCGCGATGGCGGAGGCGGGGCTACTGCCGGCCGTGCGGGCGGCGGCGGAGACGGACCTGATCGTCGCTGACGGCACCTCGTGCCGGCATCAAATCCGGGACTTGACGGGGCGCGTGGCAGAACATTCGGTGGTGGTTCTGAACCGGGCGTTGCAGGGGTAATTCTGACGGCTCCCTTGAGCGCCAGCGCTCGCTGGGCGGCCCGCGTGTCGCGCCGGCTCTGCATCAGGATGTCCAGCACGGTCCCGGTCTGATCGACCGCGCGCCACAGCCAGTGCTGCACGCCCGCGATCATCAGCACGACCTCGTCCAGGTGCCATTTGTCGCCGGCCGTACGGAACCACGCCAGGCAAGCGCGCGCTCGGCATCTGCGTGGCCGACCTGCTGGCCGGCACCTGGGTCGTGGAAGCACCGCGCCCGCGTTTGATGGACGAACTGGCGATGGTACCCCGCCCGGCATTCACCAGCGCGCCGTTGGGGGCGCACGGGATCAAGGAACTGCATGCGCTGGGGGACGTAGCGCGGGGTCGCACGGACACCACGATGGCGGCGGTTGTGAGGCTGGCAAAGCTGAAATTGCTTTAACTCTTGGGGAAAAAGCGGCGCGTTGACGCAGCAAAACCCAACTACTCAGACTAGGCCTATCCGCCGCGCCCTAACCCGCCTTAGATGGGGCAAGTTTCGGGGAGAAAACAAATGGATGTGCGCGCAGCCGTTGCCTTTGAGGCCGGGCAGCCCCTGCAGATCGAGACCGTGCAACTCGATGGTCCCAAGGAGGGCGAGGTGCTGGTGGAAATGAAGGCGACCGGCATATGCCACACCGACATGTTCACCCTGTCCGGTAACGATCCGGAGGGGCTGTTCCCCGTGATCCTTGGCCATGAGGGCGCCGGCATTGTCGTGGAAGTTGGCGCCGGCGTTCGCAGCCTGAAGGTCGGCGACCACGTCATCCCGCTCTATACGCCCGAGTGCCGGGAGTGCGATTACTGCCTCAGCCGCAAAACCAATCTGTGCCAGAAAATCCGCGCCACCCAGGGCCGCGGCGTCATGCCGGACGGGACCAGCCGTTTTAGTTAC
Source organism: Rhodospirillales bacterium (assembly GCA_043788425.1). Classification (GTDB taxonomy): domain Bacteria; phylum Pseudomonadota; class Alphaproteobacteria; order Acetobacterales; family Acetobacteraceae; genus JANPPS01. The sequence goes on along the minus strand of JAYVTX010000081.1, from coordinate 1,680 downwards.
AAGGGCCGGCCGATCCTGCACTACATGGGCTGCAGCACGTTTGCGAATTACTCGGTACTGCCGGAAATCAGTTTGGCGAAGGTCCGCACCGACGCGCCGTTCGATAAGATTTGCTACATCGGCTGCGGCGTTACCACCGGCGTGGGCGCTGTGATTTTCACCGCAAAAGTGCAGCCCGGCGACAACGTCATCGTGTTCGGGCTGGGCGGCATCGGCCTCAATGTCATTCAGGGCGCGCGGCTGGCGGGGGCCGACATGATCGTAGGCGTTGATGTAAACCCGGCGCGTGAGGAACTGGCCCGCAAGTTCGGCCTAACCCACTTCGTCAACCCGCGGGAGGTGAGCGGCGACATCGTCCCCCACCTTGTGGACCTTACCCGCGGCGGTGCCGACCACAGCTTCGAATGTGTCGGCAACACAACGCTCATGCGGCAGGCGCTGGAATGCGCGCACAAGGGCTGGGGTAAGAGCACAATAATCGGCGTCGCCGCCGCCGGTAAGGAGATCAGCACGCGACCGTTCCAGCTGGTCACCGGCCGGGTGTGGCAGGGCAGTGCGTTCGGTGGCGCACGGGGCCGTACGGACGTGCCGCGCATCGTGGACTGGTACATGGAGGGTAAGATCAACATCGACGACCTGATCACCCACATCCTGCCGCTCGAGCAGATCAACGAGGGCTTCGGCCTTATGGAGCGCGGTGAGAGTATCCGCACCGTGGTGGTCTACTAGTCAGTTGATTAGGCTGGACTCTCCTTCGGGCGGTCCACCTCGCACCGCCACCCCTGCAGGCGCAGGCGGGGGTGGCCATCCAGGTAGTCCTGGGCGTACGTTTGCGCCATCATCGCACAGGCTATCGGGCTGGCTACCGCCTCCCGCACCTCCCGCTGATCCAGACAGCGGATGGGATCGTTCGCCAGACAATACACAAGGACGAGTTCGATCATGATCTTTTCTCCGACGGGTAGCACTATGCGGTTATCTTTGGTGGTGGGCCTAGTACTTTGTGTCCCTCTCGCCGCGCGGGCGCAGGTTCCGGTCGAGGATAATCGCCCGCTCAGCCCCGCCCAGACCGCCATATTCGAAACGCCGCATCTGCGTAGCATCACGGCGCCCGAAACGCTCCAATACAAATTCGTACAGGATGGCGGCGTCAACTATACCGACCAGGTGGCCGTCCATATCCTCAAAGTATATCCGGATGGTAGTAAGTCCCTCACGTTCGACTACCTGACGGGCGAACGGCAGGTCCGCTTCCCCGAGCTAGATCATTTCCGCGGCAACCCGTTGGTGATGCTAACGCTAGAGCAGGACGCGGCCGCAATGAAGGAGGCGCTGGGCCTGTCCAGCAGCTACTTCCGCAACAAGATCAGGGAGGCGTTCGTGACCGGCGCCACAATGGCGGATACGTCCGTGCTGCTGAATGGTGTGACGGTTCCCGCGCGTGAGATCACGATCCAGCCCTTTTTGGGTAACGCCCGATTGGAGCGTATTCCGTCCGTGCAGGCCAAAAGCTACACCTTCGTTCTGGCCGATACGGTCCCCGGTATGATCGCCGAAATCCGCATTTCGGTCCCGGCCGACGCAAAGATGGATTCGCCCGCATTCAGCCAACGGACCATTTTCACGGGAGTATCACCATGATCCGCTTCGCCCTGGCTGCGGTTATCGCCTTTGCACCGG
>JAYVTX010000080.1:0-3705 GCA_043788425.1 Rhodospirillales bacterium | reverse complement strand
ATGACGCTCGACACCGACCTGCTAACCCTTTCGGCCGCCAGCCCCGAACAGGGCACGGCCAGCGAAGAACTGGATGAGGGCCGGGTCACCTATGCCTCCACCCGGTTGGAAATCGGGTTCCAGGCCCGGTATCTGCGCGACATTACCGACCAGGTTGGTGAGCGGGTGGAGTTTCACTTCTCCGACGGTTCAGCGCCGACCGTTGTACGGGACGCCGACGATGCCAGCGCGCTGTATGTGCTGATGCCGATGCGCGTCTAGCACCCCGGCAGCCCGATGAATGCGACGCCCGCCGGGTCGCGCGGCATGAGCCAATCCGCCGAAGCGGGCCCGCTGGGCACAGTCCTGGTGGTGGAAGACGAAGAGGGTATCCGGCTGCTGATCGACGATGTGCTGCAGGAGCTTGGCTTCACCGTTCTGGTGGCAACCGACGGTGCCGGCGCCATGGAACACCTGCGCGGCACCGTGCCGATCGATCTGCTGATTACCGATATCGGCCTGCCCGGCGGCATGAACGGCCGCCAGGTGGCCGACGCGGCCCGCGCGATAAACCCAGGCCTGCCGGTCTTGATCATGACCGGGTTCGCCGGGGCGGACATCGCTGACCATGCCCGCCTACAACGCGGCGTGTCCGTTCTGACCAAGCCGTTCACCATGGCCGCGCTGACCGGGCGCATTCAACAGCTGCTGGGCCAGCCGCCGGCCCGCTGACCATGAGGACGCCCGTCACCCGGGTCACGCTGACGCAATTCCGCAGTTATGCCAGCCTGACGTGGACGCCGGCACCGGGCATATCGGTGCTGACCGGCCCCAACGGTAGCGGCAAGACCAACGTGCTGGAGGCGGTATCGTTGCTGGTACCGGGCCGCGGCCTGCGTCAGGCGCGCCTAGCCGATGTAGCCCGGACCGGCAGCAGCGCTGGATGGGGCGTAGCAGCGCGGCTCGGCCCCACCACCATCGCTACCGGGGCATTGCCGGGCGCACCAGCCGACCGCCGGGTATTTCGGCTAAACGGCGTCGCCCCGCGTAACCAGGCGGAGGTCGCTGCAACGCTGGCCGCCGTTTGGCTGACCCCGCAAATGGACCGGCTGTTTCAGGACGGGGCTAGCGCCCGCCGCCGCTTCCTCGACCGGCTGGTTTGGGCGCTGGAACCGGGCCATGCGCGAGAGGTTTCGGCCTATGAGACGGCCCTGGCCAGCCGCAACCGCCTGCTTGCGCACGGTGCCGGACCTGCCGACCCGGCGTGGCTGTCCGCGACCGAGGCTGGTATGGCCCGCCACGCCGTTGCCGCGACCGCCGCCCGCGTCACCCTGATCGCGCGCCTGAACCAGGCCGGCACCGCCGGCGCATTTCCGGCTGCGCATCTGTCATTGCTGGACCCGATATCGGACCGGCTGCAAACCACGCCGGCGCTGGCGACCGAGGATTGGCTGCGCGAACAATGGGCCGCGTCGCGCGCACGGGATGCCGCGGCCGGCATGACACTGCTGGGTGCGCACCGGGCCGACATGGCCCTATCCGACGCCGCGACGTCCCTACCGGCCGCGCAGGCCAGCACCGGGCAGCAAAAGGCGCTGCTGATTGGCGTGATCCTCACCCATGCCGGGCTGATCGCAAGCGCGCGGGGGGCACCGCCGCTATTATTGCTGGACGAGCCGGCTGTTCACCTCGATGTGAGCCGCCGGGCGGCGCTGTGGTCGGCGCTGCTCGTATCCGGTGCACAGGTCATGCTGACCGGTACCGACCGCGACGTATTTGCCCCGCTGCGGGACACCGCCCAGGGTTGGCACACCGGTGACGGTCAACTGCGCCCCGACCCCTGGTTCGCCCCTGCCCCGCCAATGGGTTAGCCCCTGTCAAAGCGGCCCCATAACGACTATATTGGCTCATGACCGACATACCCACGGTGTCCCCCGCCGGTGTGCCCGAGGGCACTCCCGTACCCCTCGCCGCGCCGGAAGCATACGACGCCAGCAGCATCACCGTCCTACGCGGGTTGGAGGCGGTTCGGAAGCGCCCCGGCATGTACATCGGCGACACCGATGACGGCTCTGGCCTGCATCACATGGCGTTCGAAATCATCGACAATGCGGTGGATGAGGCGCAGGCCGGCTATGCCACGCGCTGCTCGTTGGTTCTGAACGGCGACGGTAGCGTCACCGTGCGCGATGATGGGCGCGGTATCCCAACCGGCATCCATGAGGAGGAGGGCGTCAGCGCCGCCGAAGTCGTGCTGACCCGGCTGCACGCGGGCGGCAAGTTCAACCAGAACAGCTACAAGGTTTCGGGCGGCCTACATGGCGTAGGTGCCGCCGTCGTAAACGCCTTGTCGGAGTGGATGGAGGTCCGTATTTGGCAAAACGGTACCGAGCATTTCATCCGGTTCCAGCACGGCGACACGACCGAGCCCCTGCGCATCATCGGCCCTAGCGAGGAGCATGCCGGGACGGAGGTGACGTTCAAGCCCAGCAGCGGCACGTTTACCAAGACCGAGTTCGACTTCGCGATCCTGGAGCGCCGCATGCGGGAACTGGCGTTTCTCAATTCTGGCATGGAAATCCTGCTGCGCGATGAGCGACACGTGCCGGCGCAGGAGGTGCAATTCAAATACGATGGCGGCCTGATCGCGTTCGTGAAATGGCTAGACCGCGGCAAGACGCCTGTCGTCGCCGAACCGATTTCCGTGACCACGCTAGAAAGTCAGGTCGGCATCCGGGTCGAGTTCGCGATGGCCTGGAATGACTCGTTTCATGAGACGATGCTATGCTTCACCAATAACATCCCGCAGCGCGACGGTGGCACGCATTTGGCCGGGTTCCGGCAGGCTCTGACCCGGATCGTGAGCCGCTATGCCGACGGCATGGGCAAGAAGGACAAGCTGGATTTGCAGGGTGAGGACATGCGCGAGGGCATGACCGCCGTGCTGTCGGTAAAGGTGCCGGACCCGAAGTTCAGCAGCCAGACCAAGGATAAGCTGGTCAGCAGCGAGGTGCAGCCGGTCGTGCAGGCGGCCGTCGCCGACACGGTCAGCCATTGGTTTGAAACGCACCCGCGCGAAGCCAAGCAGATCATTCAAAAGGTGATGGACGCCGCCAGCGCCCGTGAAGCCGCCCGCCGCGCCCGCGAACTGACCCGCCGCAAGGGTGTGCTGGACATCAGCAGCCTGCCGGGCAAACTCGCGGATTGCCAGGAGCGCGACCCGGCCAAGTCCGAGATCTTCATCGTCGAGGGTGACAGCGCCGGTGGATCAGCCAAGCAGGGACGCGACCGTAAGTTCCAGGCCATCCTGCCGCTAAAAGGCAAGATCCTGAACGTGGAGCGCGCCCGGTTCGACCGCATGCTTGGCAGTCAGGAGATCGGGACGCTGATTACGGCACTTGGCACCGGGATCGGGCCGGGTAAGCCGGAAGAGGGCGGGTTCGACGTTACTAAGCTGCGCTACCATCGCATCAACATCATGACCGATGCCGACGTGGACGGCAGCCATATCCGCACACTGTTACTGACGTTCTTCTATCGCCAAATGCCGGAACTGATCGAGCGTGGCCATCTGTACATTGCCCAGCCCCCGCTCTACCGGGCCAAACGCGGCAATGACGAACGGTATTTGAAGAACGACGCGGCGCTTGAGGACTTCCTGCTCGACAAAGCATTGGGAGAAGCCCGGCTGACCTACGCCGACGGCCGTGAATATGCCGGGGATGA
>JAYVTX010000079.1:0-5961 GCA_043788425.1 Rhodospirillales bacterium | reverse complement strand
GTAGCCATTCCATGTACCTCCCCGCATCGAGGAAGATGGAATCACAGCCGACGTAGCCGAGGGAATCCCCAACGAGTCAGCGCAGACCACCGAGCGTATTAGTCGTGTCGCCAGACGCGCAATCTTAGTCGTGTCGCCAGACGCGCAATCTTAGTCGTGTCGCCAGACGCGCAATCTTAGTCGTGTCGCCAGACGCGCAATCTTAATCGTGTCGCCAGACGCGCAATCTTAGTCGTGTCGCCAGACGCGCAATCCTAGTCGTGTCGCCAGACGCGCAATCCTAGTCGTGTCGCCAGACGCGCAATCTTAGTCGTGTCGCCAGACGCGCAATCTTAATCGTGTCGCCAGACGCGCAATCTTAATCGTGTCGCCAGACGCGCAATCTTAATTGTGTCGCCCAACGTGCAGGCGTCAAAATGCCGTGCCGCGCTCCGACCAGTTGGCTCGGCTAGCTGATAAACAGAGCCTCCCGTGCCTCGGCCATTGTGGCCACCGCGCGCCCATGCTCACGCACCATCGCCGCCGCCATCGTCACTAGTTCGGCGTTGCTCGCGGCCAGGCGTTTGCGGTTGGCCCGGATGTTGTCCTCCAGCCCGGTGCGAACGGCGTCGGCTTCCCGGGCCAGCGCCCACCCCATCACACGCGCCTGGTTCACGCCGATACCGGCTGCCGTCCAGGTCGCGCGGGGAAGGATCCGCTTGATCTCGGCCAGCATAATGTCCAACAGGTGCTCATCCGCCGGTAGCGCGTTCTTCACGCCCATGACGACCTGCACGTGCGGGCGCTCATCAATTAGCCCGGCGTCGATCAGCCGCCGCGCACCATGGATATGGCTTAGGTCGAAAAGCTCGATTTCCGGCCGAACATGATTGCGCTGCATGCGGGTTGCGAGGTCCACGACCAACGTCGCCGCATTTTCATAAACGATGGTTGGAAAATTGACCGACCCGGTCGATAGCGAGGCCATGTCTGGCGCATGGTCCAGTGCGTTGCCGCGCGCCGCCTGATCGCGGCCGCGCCCACCAGTGCTGAATTGAATAATCATGCCGGGGCAGTGGCGGCGCACACCCTCCTGCACTTCCGCAAACAGGGCCGGATCGCTGGACGGAGTTTCATCGGGGTTGCGGACGTGGATGTGCACAAGGGTCGCCCCCGCCTCAAACGCTTCGTGGGTACTCTCAATCTGCTGGGCGGGTGTGACCGGTACCGCCGGGTTGTCGGCCGTGCGGGGAACGCTGCCGGTGATGGCCACGGCAATAACTACGGGTTTAGACATCAAAGAACACCGTTTCCTGAGGACCCTGAAGATGAATATCAAACACCAGCCGCCCACCTATCGCGCGCGCAACCAGTGTGTGGCGGCGCAGTGACTCGATCCGGGAAAGCACCGGGTCGGTGTCGTTACGTGGCTCGTCCGGGAAGTACATGCGGGTTTGCAGCCCCATATTCAGCCCGCGTGACGCAAGCCACAGCGACACAAAGGGTGCTCCCGTGCGTGCGCCCGGCCGGACCGTGCTGAACCGGAACTCGCCGGTTTGAAAATCGGTGCCCGACCGTGCAAAGCCGCGAAAGGTGCCATCATGGCGTCCGTCGGCATCGGCCTGCCATAGTTCCACCAGCATATCGCGACACGGTGCGCCAACGCCGTCGAACACCCGGCCCTCGATCACCAACGGCTCACCGGCACCGGCCAGCGTATCTGAGCTAAGCGGCCGGTAGCGCACGCCAGCGTGCGCCGGAAGCATGCCGATGTGCAGATATGGCCCGGCCGTTTGGGACGGGGTCTCACGCCGGCCGGCGTGGTGCGAGGGACCTTCATGCATGGTCGTGATCCTCCTCAAAAAAGGTCTGGCGGCGACCGCGCAATACGATGTCGAACCGGTAGGCCAGACTGTCCAGCGGGCGCGCGGCCCCCCGGTCCAGGCGGGCGATCAGGTCCTGGCGCGCGGCCGGGTCGGGGATGGTGTTCAGGATATCGTCGTCCGGGATCAGCGGATCGCCCTCAAAATACATCTGCGTTACTAAACGCTGCGCAAATCCGGTCCCGAACAACGAGAAATGGACGTGCGCCGGCCGCCATGAGTTCGTGTGGTTTGGGTACGGATATGCGCCGGGCTTGATCGTCCGGAACGCATACCGGCCGTCCCTATCGGTCAAAGCGCGGCCGCCGCCCCCGAAATTCGGGTCGAGTGCTGCCACATAATTATCCGTCACGTGCCGGTATCGCCCCCCGGCATTGGCCTGCCAAATCTCAATCAGGGTGTGCGGCACCGGCCGACCGCTTTCGTCCAGGACCCGGCCATGCAGGATCGTTCGCTCACCAATCGCGTCGCCGCTGGTGGCATGGTTGCGGATAAGGTCGTTATCGAGCGGCGTCAGATCCGAAGCACCAAATACCGGCCCGTGGCTTTCAGCATAGGGCGTTGGCAGCGACACCCGGGGCAGGCGCGGCGCACGCAGCACGGTCGACTTATAGCTTGGCGTGAGTGATGGAGGGTGGCGCCCGTATTCACGGCCTATGAACTCCGACGGCATCGAATTTTTCATGGCCTAAGCTAGTCCCGAACCGGCTGATAGGCCAGGGTGCGCGCGTCAGATGACGCATGCTGCAACACATCCAGGACTGTGCCACGACCATCCTGACGCTCGATTATCCAGCACGGCGCAATGCGCTGGCGATGCCGATGCGGGTCGCGCTGCTGACGGCGCTGGATGCGATTGAGTCAGACCGGACCGTCCGCGACGTGGTGCTAACAGGTGCTGGCGGCACGTTTTGCGCCGGGGGTGACAGCAGCGGCATGAATGCCACCGATCTGGCCGCGGGGCGGGTGCGGTTTCGGGTTGCGTATGCGGTCGTACGCCTGCTGGTACAGAGATCGAAGCCGGTGGTCGCGGCTGGAGTGGCTTTTCGGTCCCAAACTGCACTCGCGGGGAGGAATGGGCGATCTCACCGTTTGTTAACCGAGCGACCGCAGGCACGAGCGGCACGGCGACCGAGATGGCACAAGTGGTCAACGGCCCGCGGACCACTTGCCGCGCGAAATAATTGAAGAGCTACCGAATAACCGGCGGTACCCCGCAGTCTCCTTCATAGGATCAACGGCAGGGATATCGATATGGACGACAAGCACAAAGCTGCGGCAACTGAAGGGACAACCGACGATGCCCCGGACAGTAGCCGGCGCGGCTTCCTTGAATGCATGGCGTGGGCCGGGGTTGGCGTGCTCTGGACCGTCAGCGGCGGCGTTCCCCGCTCGCGGCTGATTGGAGCAGCGAACGCTGCAACCCCCGGCATTGCGACCAAGAGCGGCTTCAGCTTTATGCAGATTAGTGACAGTCATATCGGCTTCTCCAACGCGCCCAACACGGACGTTCCCGGCACGCTGCGCACGGCCGTTGACCTGGTCGCAAAGCAGAAGGGCGATGCCGGACTGATGATCCACACCGGTGACGTGAGCCAATTGTCGCGCGCCGCGCAGTTCGACACCGCCGAGCAGATCATCAAGGGCGCGGGTCTCGAGACGCATTACGTTCCCGGCGAGCACGACGTGCTGGAGGACGACGGCAAGCCGTTCTTCGAACGGTTCACCAAGGGTGGGCCGAAAGGCTACTACTCATTCGACCAAGAAGGCGTGCATTTCGTCGGCCTGAACAACGTGCAGGACCTTAAGGCCGGTGGGCTTGGCAACCTAGGCGTTGAGCAGTTGGATTGGTTGCGCAAGGACCTCTTGGCCCGTTCGGCAAGCCAGCCGATCGTGGTGTTCGCCCACGTGCCGCTGTGGACCGTAAGCCAGGAGTGGGGCTGGGGCACCGACGACGGCGCTCAGGCGATGGCGTTGCTGCGGCGCTTCGGTTCCGTGACAGTGCTGAATGGGCATATCCACCAGATCATGCAGAAGGTGGAGGGCAACGTCGCCTTCCACACCGCGCTGTCGACAGCGTTTCCGCAGCCAGCCCCCGGCACGGCGGCCTCGCCGGGCCCAATCAAGGATGTACCACCGGGCAAGCTGCGCTCCATGCTCGGCATCACCCGGGTCTCGCACGTCCAGGGCAAGGACGCATTGGCCGTCATTGACACGCCACTCGGCGCCTGACGGAGACGACGTGTATGAACCGCCGCATCAGGCTTACGCTGCCCGGCTTCCTACTAGCCGCAGCACTACTTCCGAGCACGGCTTGGGCTGATGAAGCCCATATAACAATCGACAACTTTACTTTCTCTCCATCTGTGTTGACCGTCACGGTCGGCACGAAGGTGACCTGGACCAACCGGGATGACATCCCGCACACGATTACTGACGTGGATCACCCAAAAGATATCAAGTCACCTGCGCTTGACACCGGGGATACATATAGCCGGACGTTTACAGTGGCAGGGAGCTATCACTATTTTTGTTCCCTGCATTCGCACATGCAGGGAACAATGATTGTTGAGTGAGCCGCGCTGCCGAATCCGGCCAACCATGGCTGGCCCACACGGCGGCGATGCGGACGATGCACTGGGGCTAGTGCATCGCTTCTCGTCGGCTCCTACACGATCGCATGGCGGGTATCGTCTGCCACCAGGAGCGCGGGGGCCGCATGGCTGGTCATGTTCCATCACTCGTTCGGGTTGCTCATCCTCAACATTACCGCGGTTCGGTTCGTGTGGCGCCAGCAGGCGCGCATGCCGACCCTGCCCGTCGTCTTGCCGAGGCTGCAACAGATGGCGGCACAGGCCAACACCGTTGGCCCATATGTGCTTCTCCTCCTGTAGCGACTGCTGGGCCTGGCCGGCAGCATGCTGCTCGGAAACCGTATCATTTTGCTGGGAAATTTGGTGTTGCGGAACCTCTTGCCGGTCGACCGCAAATTGGCCCATGCCGCCTTCCGGGTGCACGGAACTGTCGCACTGATTCTGTTAGGATTGATCGGGATGCATGTTGCCGCCGCGCGCTATCGTCACGTTGTCCGCAAAAATGGCGTGCTCGCCGGAATGGTGCCGGCCCTGAGGCAACGGGGACGCACCGTGGTACCCGCACCGCTCCCCCAAGAGTGACGTTTTGACCTGGAGCTTCCTTGGCCGGCGGGCACGGCCGAACACGGCACCGAGCGCTGCGGCATTCGAGGAAACCGTGCTGCCGCATCTCGACGCCGCCTACAACGTCGCCCGCTGGTTGGTCGGCGATCCCACCCTGGCCGAAGACGTGGTCCAAGACGCGACGGTGCGCGCGCTACGCTATTTTAGCACCTTCCGCGGCGGCAATGCACGCGGCTGGCTACTCCAGATCGTCCGCAACACGGCCCATGAGGCGCGGGTCAAGCGGCAGCTTCATGCGGCGGAAAGCCTTGAGTGCGGGCCGGAGGACGAGGACACGGCCCCCGCCCTGGAGATTGCGGACCTGTCGGACGATCCAGAGGCTGCACTGAACCGACAGGAAGATCAGAAAGTGCTTCGCCACATGTTGGAAGAGCTACCGCCGGACTTGCGCGAGTGCTTGATCCTGCGGGAGTTGGAGGAGCTTTCCTACAAGGAGATCGCGCACGTAACCGATGTTCCCATTGGGACTGTGATGTCTCGGCTCTGGCGCGCGCGCCAGGTGTTGACGCGAGTTTTGGCGGAAGGAGCAAGCCGATGAAGGAGGACCATTGCCAGGAAATGCGGTTGCTGGTGCAGGCCGACCTAGACGGTGAACTAACCCCAGCGGAGGCCGCGCGCGTGGCCGTTCATCTCGACTCGTGCCATGGCTGCGCGACGGTTCTGGCTGAACTATGTTCGCTTGCTGCCCGTATCCGTATCGAGGTGCCTCGTCACACCGTCCCGGAAGCCCTTCGTGCGGCCGTGCGGGCGCGTGTCGCCACAGAACTGCATCCCTCTGGGTTGGCCGAACGACCGCGATCTGCCCGGTGGAGATTCCCAAAATTAGGCCTCGATGCTGGCGCGTCGTTCGGCACGGGATTCGCGCTCGCGGCCTGCCTTGC
>JAYVTX010000078.1:0-2887 GCA_043788425.1 Rhodospirillales bacterium | reverse complement strand
AGGTGCACCTCCTCACCAGGCGTGGGCACGGCGTAGGGGGTTTCGACCTCGGTATAGCCCCGGCTGGCGAAGAACGCGCGGGTGGCCGTGGTCAACTCGGCCCGGCGGCGCAGGTATGGCAGACGCGCGGCGAGGCGTTCGGGGTGCCAGGATGGGTGCATCAACCGGTGGCACCACGCTTTGCCGGGTCTTGCAAGCCGCCGCCGTCAGGATAAGTTTTCGTCTATGTCCCTGGCTCAGACACTGCGAAAGTGGCGAAATATCGCGGGAGGCGTGACAGCCCTGGCAGCTTTATCGAACATGGGATTGGGCGTGTTCCTTACGCGATACGCGGCCCGTTTCCCGGATGCTGTCGCGGGGCACATCCATCACATCCGGCTGGCGACCAACACTGCTAAAGTCTCCGGCGATGTTTTCGTCGGTTACGGCGTGGCTTGCGCCTACAAAGCGTCGATGGTCGTGCTGTTCGTCGGCTTATTTGCGATCCTGTTCCTGGTGCAAACGCTACAGAACGCGGAACGGGGCACGCGCCCTCGCATCAAATAAGCACGTCGAAAAGTTGGCAACATCACTAACGCCACGCTATGTGTGGGCGGTGAGAACATTGCCAGAACCATTTGCCGGCTGGTTCGCGCGCCGGGGCTGGGCGCCGCGGCCGCATCAGTGGGCCATGATCGACGCCGCAGCCGCCGGAAATAGCGCGCTGCTGATCGCGCCCACTGGCGGCGGTAAGACCCTATCCGGGTTCTTGCCCAGCCTGCTGGACCTGGCGAAGAACCCCCGTCCCGGCCTGCACACCATCTATGTCAGCCCGCTAAAAGCGTTGGCCACCGACGTTGCCCGCAATCTGCTGGAACCTGCCGCCGAAATGGCGCTGCCGATTACCATCGAAACCCGCACCGGTGACACGCCGCAAAACCGCCGCCTGCGGCAAAAGACCAGCCCGCCGCAGATCCTGCTGACCACGCCCGAAAGCCTTGCCCTGCTACTATCGACCGAGGACGGCGCGGCCCTGTTCAGTACCCTGCGTGCGGTCGTGGTGGATGAGGTGCATGCCCTGGCCGGCACCAAACGCGGCGATCAACTGGCGCTGGGCCTGGCCCGCCTGACGACCATTGCCCCCGCCGCCCGCCGCGCCGGACTATCCGCCACCGTCGCCCACCCGCAGGCGCTGATGGACTACATCGGCAGCGGTGCCGGCGCCCAACGGATTGAGGTGCAGGAGGGTGCGCCCCCTGTGCTCAGCGTGCTGCTGCCCGAGGACCGGCTGCCATGGGCCGGCCACATGGGCCTCAACAGCGCATCGCGTATTCTAGACCGCATCAAGGACGCCGGCATGACGATCGTGTTCGTCAACACCCGCGCCCAGGGCGAGCTGCTGTTTCAGGCGATGTGGAAACTCAATACCGACACCCTGCCGATCGGCCTGCATCATGGCAGCCTGGACATCGCCCAGCGTCGCAAGGTGGAGGCCGCGATGGCGGCGGGCGCGTTGCGGGCGGTGGTGGCGACCAGCTCGCTCGATCTCGGCATCGATTGGGGCGGTGTAGACCAGGTGATCCAGGTCGGTGCGCCCAAGGGCGTTTCCCGCCTGCTGCAACGCGTCGGGCGGGCGAACCACCGGCTGGATGAGGCCAGCAACGCCATCCTGGTTCCCGCCAACCGGTTCGAGCTGCTGGAGTGCGAGGCCGCGATCGAAGGCGTGGCCGCGCGCGAACAGGACGGCGCGGCCCCGGCACCCGGCGGATTGGACGTACTCGCCCAACATTTATTGCTAACGGCCGCCGCCGGGCCGTTCGTGCCGGAGGACCTGTATGACGAAATCCGCCGCGCCGCGCCCTATGCCCACGTCACCAAACGCGATTTCGAGGATGTACTCCGCTTTGTCGAGGATGGCGGCTATGCGCTATCGGCCTATGATCGCTACCGAAAATTGTTCCGCGACAGCGACGGCCGCATCCACATCCGCGGCGAACGCACTGCCCGCGTGGCCCGCATGAACATCGGCACAATCGTCGAGGCGCCGTTGCTGAAGGTTCGCATCCAGGGTCGCGGCGGGGCGGCGTTAGGCGAAATCGAAGAAAGCTTTGTGTCCATGATGGCGCCTGGCGACACGTTCATGTTCGCCGCCCGCCTGCTGCGCTACGTCCGCATCCGCGAAACGACGGTCGAGTGTGCCGAGGGCGGGACCGGCGAACCGATGGTCCCCGCCTATGCCGGGTCGCGCCAGCCGCTGACGACCAACCTCGCCGCCAGGGTCCGCGCCATGCTGCATGACCCGGCCCGCTGGTCGCACTATCCGGAGCAGGTGCGCGACTGGCTGTCATTGCAAAGGGAACGCAGCGAATTGCCCGGCGAAGACGATTTGCTGGTGGAAACGTTTCCTCGCAACGGACGCTGGTTCCTGGTCGCCTATACGTTCGAGGGCCGAAACGCGCACCAAACCCTCGGGATGCTGCTGACCCGGCGTATGGAGCGGTTTGGCCTGAACCCGCTGGGGTTTGTAGCCACCGACTATGTCATCAGCGTCTGGTGCGCGAACGAGCCGGCAGACGTGCCCGCCTTGTTCGAGCAGGACATGCTGGGTGACGATCTGGAGGCGTGGATGGACGAAAGCAGCATGTTGCGCCGTACGTTCCGGAACGTGGCCGTGATCGCGGGCCTGATCGAGCGCAACCAGCCCGGCGCCGACAAAAACCGCCGGCAGGTCACGGTTAATAGCGACCTGATTTACGACGTCCTACGCCGGCATCAGCCGGACCATGTGCTGCTGCGCGCCACGCGGGCTGATGCGGCGGGGGGGCTGACGGATTTGGGCCGGTTATCGGACATGCTAGGCCGGGTTGCGGGCCGGGTGCGGCACGTGGCGCTGGACCGCGTATCGCCG
>JAYVTX010000077.1:0-4333 GCA_043788425.1 Rhodospirillales bacterium | reverse complement strand
AGTGTTTCGTGCCGGGCGCCTGCACCCCGGGCCATGGCGGCTGCGGCGGTGCGTTCGTCGGCAGCGCCCGGGCTGTCGAACCCGGCGGTGTAGGCCAGCACCGGGCTGCTATTCAGCCGTGCCATCATGGTTAGGACCACCGCACTATCGATCCCGCCAGATAAAAACAGGCCATACGGCACGTCGCTTTGCTGATGCAGACCGACCGATCGCTCCAGCGCCGCATCTAGCCGATCGAGCGCCGCGTCCTCGGTCACCGGCACGGGGCCGCCAGGTGGCAGGGCTGCAATGCGGCTGCGTTCGACCACGTGTGCATTGGCAATCACTAACGTTTCCCCGGGAAGAACGCGCTGGATACCCGCGAAAATCGTCTCGGCCCCCGTGGTGAACTGCATTTGGAACAGCTCCTCCCGGGCCGCCGGGCGCACAATGCGGGCGACCAGGCCGGTGGCCAGCAGGGCCTGTGCCTCCGACGCGAATAGCAGGCCGCCGGGGATGCTGGCGGTGTATAGCGGTTTGATGCCGAATGGATCGCGGGTCAGGGTAACGGTCTTGGCCGCCCGGTCCTGGATGGCGATGGCGTACATACCGCGCAGGTGGTGGGCGTACGCGGTGCCGTGCTGCCGCCACAGATGGAGGGGCGGCTCGCAATCGCTGCCGGTCGCCAGCGTTATGCCATCCGTCCGCAGCCCGGCCTGTAGATCGCGATAATTATAGACCTCGCCATTCGCAATCAGCGTCGCGGGCCCGGCGTAAAAGGGCTGGTCGCCGCCGGGCAAGTCGATGATCGCCAGGCGGGTTTGCACCAGCGCCGTGCGGCCCTGGCTGGTGGTGCCAGTGCCGTCCGGGCCGCGATGCGCCAGGGCGCGGGTCATGGCGTCCAGCGTGGCCGCACTGGCCGGTGCCGACCCGGCCGCCATGACGATCCCGCCAATGCCGCACATCAGCGCATCCGCCCGAGCGTAGCCGTCCACTGCGCCAGCACCGGCGCCGGCGCGAACTCCGCCAGATAGCGCGCCCGCCCCGCCATCCCCAAGCCGTTTGGGCGCAAGGCGGCGCGTAGGGCGTCGGCCAAAGCAGACGCGTCTTCCCGGGGGACAAGAAGTCCGTCCTGGCCAGGGCGAATCAGCTCCATGGGACCATCTGCGTTGGCAGCCACGACGGGTCTGCCCGCGGACCATGCCTCAATCACGACATTGCCCAATGGCTCGTGCCGGCTGGGGCAAACCAGCACGTTGGACGCCGCCAGCAGCGCAGCCTGGTCCTGCCGCCAGCCGATCAGGTGAATGCGCCCGCCGACGCCGAGCCGCTGGGCGAGTTCCGCCAGCTCGGGACGCTCCGGCCCCTCACCCGCAATGACGGCGTGTGCATCGGGCAGCATCGCCATGGCGCGGATCAGGACATCGAACGCCTTGTTCCGGTGCAGCCGGCCCATGGCCAGGATAACGGGCGCGCCGGCCGGCACAGGTAGGGCAGCCGGTGCAACGCCGGCTAGGTCTGGGGCAAAGTTCGGCAGATAGTGCACCCGTGCTGCATCCCAGCCCTGACCCACGATCCAATCGACGATGCCGGCGGTGTTACCGATCAAATGTTGGCACCGGCGATAGTATTTCAGGTCGTAATAGCCCCCCAGCCTGCCCGCCAGCACCCACGGACCCGGCGGGCACGCGGCGGCCGCCCGGTTCATCCAGCCTATCACCACGTCCGGCGAAAACTTGCGCAGTGCCTGTCGCAGCCGCCAGGGGGTCAGCACATCCATGGGTCCGCCGAACCCTAACTGCGCCGATCGTACCGGGGCCAAACGCATCGCCCGGGCAGCATTCCGGCGGATGACCGGCAACACGGCCGTTCCCGACGCAGCCTGGGCAGTCACGAGCCGCTCGAAAAACAACTCGGCCCCGCCCACCGGCGCGCCGGCCATTACATGGGCAATCCGCATATGCCCCTGTAACACAGGCGCCGCGGTAACACAGGTGGCCAGGTGTGTGAGGGTGCTTGTGCCCAAGGCGGCGCTGCCCCAAGTGCGCGCTATGATTGCTCATTTGCCCCAACGATCCGTTCTGTGTGTATCCGGCGTCGACCGGGTCGCGTTCCTCCAGGGGCTGGTGTCCAACGACGTGACTGCCGCGGTACCCGGTCAGGCGGTGTGGGCTGCGCTGCTGACGCCGCAGGGTAAGTGGCTCGCCGATTTCTTCATCACGGTGGAGAACGATACGCTGCTGCTGGATGTCGAGGCTGCGCAGGCGTCCCTGATAGCCCAGCGCCTGTTGCGCTACCGGCTACGCGCGGCTGTCGTGATCGCGCCCGATCCGCGGCCGGTCTACGTGGGCTGGGACGAGGCAATGCACGGTACACCGGACCCGCGCGTCGCCGCGGCCGGATTTCGTGTCATTGGCCCTGCGACCGCGACGGCTAGCGCCGATGATTATGACCGCCACCGGCTTGCCCT
Organism: Rhodospirillales bacterium; assembly: GCA_043788425.1. Taxonomy (GTDB): domain Bacteria; phylum Pseudomonadota; class Alphaproteobacteria; order Acetobacterales; family Acetobacteraceae; genus JANPPS01. The sequence goes on along the minus strand of JAYVTX010000077.1, from coordinate 1,884 downwards.
CGGCCTACCCGATGGCTCCCGTGATTTGGACAGCGAGAAGACGACGCTGCTTGAAGCCGGATTTGACGCGTTGCACGGCGTATCATGGACCAAGGGCTGCTACATGGGCCAGGAACTGACGGCACGGACCAAGTATCGCGGGCTGGTCAAACGCCGGTTGCTTCCCGTCCGGGTCGACGGTCCGCTGCCCGCGGTGGGTTCGCCAATCCTGGGCGCGACTGGGGAGGTTGGTACCATGCGGTCGGGCCAGCCCGGTTTGGGCCTCGCTTTGCTGCGGTCCGATGCGATTACGGAGCGGCTGACGTGTTGCGATGCGATACTTTCTGTGCAGTTACCAGCCTGGATGCAGTCGGCATCCGGGGCGGGCTAGCGCAGATTACATCGGTTGGAAACATAAACCCGGTAGCGGCTGGCCACGGGTCGTGGGCGTCCATCCACTAGGGGTCGTGCTTCAAACGGTCTCGATGACAGGCCCTGTTCTCCCAGCGTCGCGAAACCAGCGCGAGACCTATCGCACGCGGTGATCCAGGGCATCCAACCCTGGACCGGTTTTCCACCGCACGCGAACTCAAATGCTAGCTATTGTCGTCAAATCCACCTGGGTCGAAGCTGCCGCCACCGCCATCCCAGGCACCGCCGGAATCCCCTTGGTCGAAACCACCACCTTGGTCGAACTGCTTCGGCTCACCACCCCCCCGGAACGGGTCGGACACCGTCTGATCGTAGCCCGGCGCTCCGCCGAACCCGGCCGTCGGATCGCCGACTGTTGACACGCCAGCCCCATCGAAGACCGAGCCGGTGTTGGACGCCATCTGCCCACCGCCGCCGAACATGCCGCCGCCCGCCATGCCGCCGCCCATCCCGCCGCCGTGGCCGCTGAACGCGTTCATAAGCGCATTGCCCACCACCATGCCGCCCGCAACGCCAGCGGCTGTCGTCAATGCTGAACCGAGGAAGCTGGATCCGCCGCCCTGCTGGAACATGCCCGGCTGATAATTTGGCGGATATTGTGGCTGCGGCGGGGGTGAGCTCGGTTGGAACGGGCGCTGATAGCCCTGATTCTGCTGGCCACCACCAAACATGCCGCCAAAAATCCCACGACTCTGTTGCGGCGCGGGCTGCTGCTGCATCTGCTGGCGCGTCTGCTCGAGTTCCCATTCTAAGCGGCGAATGCGGTTTTGGGCCTCGGCAAACGCGGCTTCCTGCACCAGCGCGGTCTGGGTAATGCGATAGCGCGCTTGTGGATATTGCTGGAACTGCTGGGCAATGAAGGCATCCGCCTCCGCGTCGATAGGGGGTAGCGGCGGCTGCGCTTGCGGCACGCTTCCGGGCGCGGCCATGAAGCCGCCTGATTGCGGCTGCCCCGCGACGCGGCCGATGAACCTGGCAATCAGATCCTGTTCTTCATTGGTCATGGTGCGCTCCAACCGGTTTGGCTGCTTATCGACGTGGCACGAGGACAACTCTGGTTCAAGTGCGGAGCGGTAGGCGTAGCCGCGCCCATTCGATTACAGGGCAGCGATCCACGACAACGCGTAGCCCAGCCGCCTCGGCCGCTGCCGTCGCCACGGGGTCGATGACGCCCAATTGCAGCCACACCGTCCGGGCCCCCAGGGCCACAGCGTCGCGCACGACCGCGCCGGCCTGATCGGACGCGCGAAAGATGTCGACCATGTCGAGAGGGCCGGCATCTGCCAGTGTCGCCACCACTGGCCGGCCCAGAACCGTCTGTCCCGCCAGCGCCGGGTTCACGCCCACAACGTCATAGCCCCGCGCGATTAGAAATGCGGCCACGCCATGGGAAGGCCGGGACGGGTTGTGCGACAGGCCGACGATGGCGATCCGCCGGGTCGTGGTAAGAATGGTCGCTACGGGATCGTGCAT
>JAYVTX010000076.1:0-3247 GCA_043788425.1 Rhodospirillales bacterium | reverse complement strand
TACGTCCTGCATTTATCGGTGCAGGAGGGGCGGTTGCTGTTCGATGTGCGCGACGCTGCCGATCAGCCCTTGACCGCAGTCGTACTGGCGCTCGGCCCGTTTCGCGGTCTGATCAAGGATTATCAGATGTTGGTCGACAGCCACATGCTGGCCGTCGAGGAAGGGCGCGGCGAGCGGATCCAGGCTATCGATATGGGCCGCCGGGGCCTGCATAACGAAGGGGCTGCGCTGCTGCAGGCCCGGTTGGTGGGTAAGGCCACGATCGACCACGAAACCGCCCGGCGGCTATTCACGCTTGTCTGTGTGCTGCACCAGCGTATTTAGGCGCGCATGATCGTCAGCGGCGTGCCCTATCGCTCTATATGGCCAGCCACCGACGGCTGGTCCATCAACATCATCGACCAGACCAGGCTGCCGTGGGCCATGGAAATGGTCCGCCTGACAACGGTGGCGGAGGCTGTGCACGCCATCCGGGCTATGCTGGTGCGCGGCGCACCCCTGATCGGGGCCACTGCCGCGTACGGACTGGCGCTGGCGGTCCATGCCGATCCTACGACGGACGGGATGGAGCGGGACGCGGCCCTTCTGGCAGACGCGCGTCCGACGGCCGTTAATCTCCGTTGGGCGCTGAACCGCATGCTGACCCGGCTGCGCAACACGCTGCCCGCCGATCGCGAAGCCGCCGCCTATGCCGAGGCGGCGCTGATTGCCGAGGAGGACGTGACCCAAAACCGCGCGATCGGTACCCATGGCGCGCCGCTGCTGACTGCCCTGCATAGACCAGGACAGTCAGTGAATGTGCTCACGCATTGCAACGCCGGCTGGCTCGCGACGGTCGATTGGGGCACCGCGCTGGCACCGATATACACTGCCCACGATGCTGGACTGCCGGTGCACGTCTGGGTGGATGAAACGCGGCCCCGCAACCAGGGCGCGTCATTGACGGCGTGGGAGTTGGGGCAGCACGGCGTGCCGCATACCGTGATTAGCGATAATGCGGGTGGCCATCTGATGCAGCACGGCCGGGTGGACATCGCGATCGTCGGCACGGACCGGGTTACGCGCACGGGGGACGTCGCCAACAAGATCGGCACCTATCTGAAGGCGCTGGCCGCGCACGACAACGCCATCCCTTTTTGGGTCGCGACGCCCAGCAGCACGATCGATTGGGCCCTGGCCGATGGTGTCGCGTCGATCCCGATTGAGGAGCGGGATGCGGCAGAGGTCGAAACCATGACCGGGCGCGGACCAGACGGCATCGTCACAACGATCCGGGTGGTCCCCGATGGCAGCGCCGCGCTGAACCCGGCGTTTGACGTGACCCCCGCCCGCCTGGTCACAGGCTTGATTACCGAACGTGGCTGCTGCCCCGCGTCCCAGGGCGGCCTTGCGCGCCTGTTCCCCGAACTGGTCTGATGCGACTGTGGCCTCTGCTCCTGCTGGCCGGCTGTGCCGCGCAGCCCATCGTGCTGGCGGACCGGCCCCCGCCCGACCAGCACGTGCCCGATTATGCCCGCCGCCCGTTTGAGCCGTTCAGCCGCACCAACGCCATCGCCATCGCGATGCGGGAGTGGCGGGCGTTTGGCTCCGCCATCGATGACGGCCCGCCGCGTGCCGAGCCACCGGGCCCTCAGCGTACGGACAACCAGCCCGGGCTGTGGCAGCGGGTGGGCGATTACTGGTGGTTCGGGCTAGACGCCGGGTCGCGGGAGGGCGGGCTTACGCCCCGGTATGACGAAACCGGCGCACCGTACCCGGACGCGGCACCCGCATGGTCGGCAGCGTTCATCGCCTACATCATGCGGGCTGCGGGGGCTGGGCCTGGGTTCACGTATTCGCCACTGCACGCTGACTACATCAACGCGGCGGCGAACGGCATCGGCGTGCTGCAGGCGGGTGCCCCGGACCGGGTGGCACCGGTGCCGGGGGATATCATCTGCCTGCCACGGGGTGAGGCGCAGAACCTGCGGTTCCAAGACCTGCCGGCCAACCGGTTTACCGCCCATTGCGACCTGGTCGTGGCTGCCAGCCCCGCGGAGTTAACGGTCGTGGGAGGAAACGTGGGCGCCAGCGTTACCATGAAGCACGTGCCGGTCGCGGCCGGCCTGCTGGCACCGGCCGGTCGCGTGCTGGACAGCCGGTACGCGTGGTTTGCCGTGCTACGCGTTCACTACGACGCTCCCTGACGCCTCACGCTCTTGCTGGTCGAGCTGCCGGGCCGGGCTGATCCGCCAGAGGTTCTTCCGCAATAGGCGCGCGACGCTGTTACCGTACCAGGGGTGATACGCCTCCATATACGTGCAATGAAGCTCGGCGTTGATGCGCAGCAACGCGCGGATCACGACGGGGTCGAGCGGGATCCGCTGACGTCCCAGCAACTCCCGCGTCAGGGGGGCCAACGGGAAGATCCGGTCGAACGGGCGCGGATTATCGCGGCGGATAAGCGTTGTGTAATACTGGTGCGGCGTCTCATCGCGGAACATCAACACCGCCTCGACCCGGTCATGGGTGCCGTATTTCAGCGTTGCCGCCATCGATGCCCAATCCCAGGCGTGGAAATGATGTTTGGGAAACGTCGCCGCCAGGGCCGCGGTCCGGAATAGGCCATAAAGTCGCGCGTTGGCGGCAGGGCAATCGAGGTAACGGGCGATCCGGTTCGCCGGGGTTCCTGCCAAGGGCTCACCACCGGTCGCAAGCCGGCTGGGTACATCATTTACGGTAAACTGCACCTGTGACACGCATCCGACCACGCTGGGGTTCGCATCCAGCCGGGCGGCTGTTTGCTCCAGGTAGGTGGGTAGGATGTAGTCGTCGCCGGCCAGCCACATAAAATACGGAGTTGTTGCGTTGTGGACTAACCAGTGAAAATTAAGCGTTTGACCGAGGTTCTCCGGTCGTCGGACGTAAATAACGGTGGGGTGCTCGGCCGCTAAGTCCTCACCGACACGTTGGCTGTCGTCGTGGGATTGGTCGTCACTGAGTAGAATGACGTCTGCCGGCCGGGTCTGGGCCAGAATGCTGTCTACGGTTCGGCGGAGCGTGGTCGCGTTATTGTAAACGGGTACGCCGACGGTGATCATGCCGAAAGTAATACTTCCTGTGCATCAACCCACGCCGCCAGTCGCCGTAAACCCTCGTGCAGTGTCACTTGCGGTTGCCACTGCAACACATGGCGTGCGGCTTCGGTGGTGCAGGCGGCGTGGCGGACGTCACCAAACCGGAATGTCCCGGCAATATGTGGGGCCGG
>JAYVTX010000075.1:0-3136 GCA_043788425.1 Rhodospirillales bacterium | reverse complement strand
CCGGGGTACGTGCCCCGCACCATGGCGCTAGGATCCAATACCGACCCGTATCAGCCCGTTGATCGTACGCTGCGCCTGACCCGCGCCGTGTTGGAAGTGCTGGACCGGTATAACCACCCGGTCAGTATCGTCACAAAATCGGCCGGGGTCCTGCGCGACCTCGACGTGCTTACCCGCATGGCCGCGCGGGGGCTGGTGCGGGTGTGGGTTTCGGTGACGACCTTGGACGGCGATCTCGCGCGCCGGATGGAGCCGCGGGCGTCCTCCCCTGCCTTGAGACTACAAACGCTTCGCGCGCTACAGGCGGCGGGTGTTCCAGCCGGAGTTTTGGCGGCCCCTATGATCCCGGGCCTGAATGATATGGAATTGGAGCAGATCCTGCGCGCCGCCCGTGACCGGGGTGTAACCCACGCCGGCTACGTGTTGCTACGGCTTCCGCATGAGTTGCGCGACATTTTCACGGCGTGGCTGCACGAGCATGTCCCCGGGCGTGCCCAGCGCGTGCTGACCTTGATCCGTGACACCCGCGCGGGCGACCTGAACGACAGCCAGTTCGGCAAGCGGTTTGTGGGGGACGGGCCCTACGCGGTCATGCTCGGTCAACGTTTCAAGCGTGTTCAGCGCGAGCTCGGTTTTGCAGGGCGGGAGCGGTTGGATGCAACGCAGTTCCGTGCCCCGGCGCGGCCTGTGGCGCAGCTATCGCTTCTGTAAGCCTTGCCGGAAGTCTGGTTCAACCGCCCCTCTCGCGCTACGGTTTCGTATGCGACCGAATTATCGATTCGAACGCGCCCATGGCGGGCGCGTCGCTGGCGTGGACGAGGTTGGGCGGGGTCCGCTTGCCGGGCCCGTGATGGCGGTAGCCGTGGTCTTCCCGTCTGGTATCCCACTTCGCCTCGCCCGTTTGCTCGATGATTCCAAAAAGCTCAGTGCCCTCGCACGGGAAGGCGCGTTGCAGGCCATGCTGGATAGTGGGTGCGCAGAAATCGGCATCGGCGCGGCGTCGGTGGCGGAGATTGATCGTATCAACATCCTCCACGCGACCATGCTGGCGATGCGGCGTGCCGTCTTGCGGTTACCGAGCCTGCCGGACCTCGTGCTGGTCGATGGCAATCGCGCCCCTGACGTACCCTGCCCCACCCAGTGCCACATCGGTGGGGACACCCTGTCACTATCGATCGCAGCCGCATCGATCATCGCTAAAGTGACCCGCGACCGTGCCATGTCCCGCTTGGCCGCACGCTACCCGGCCTACGGCTGGCACCTCAACGCCGGCTACGCCACGATTGCGCACCGGGCGGCGCTGCACATCCATGGTCCGTCCCGTCACCATCGCGCCGCATTCGGGACGGTACGGCACCTGCTGGCTGCCGCCGCCGATTGACCCGGCTACGCCCGGCCCTGCACCCTACACGCTGCAACACAGGCTGCCCCCGTGGACATCGTCCGAGAACTACCGCTCGATCAGGTCCTGCTCGGCGACTGCATACCCACCATGGGCATGCTGCCGCCTGCATCGATCCACTGCATCTTCGCCGACCCGCCCTACAATCTACAATTGAGGGGAGAACTGCGGCGGCCCGATGACAGCCTTGTCGATGGCGTCGATGAGGACTGGGATCGCTTCCAGGACTTTGCGACCTACGACGCCTTCACCCGCGAATGGCTGGGGGAGTGCCGGCGCTTGTTACGGAAAGATGGGACAATCTGGGTGATCGGCGCTTACCACAACATCTTCCGGATTGGCGCCATCCTACAGGATTTAGGATTTTGGATCCTGAATGACGTGATCTGGCGCAAGTCAAACCCCATGCCCAACTTCCGCGGCCGCCGGTTCACCAATGCGCACGAGACCCTGATCTGGGCAGCGCGGGGCCAGGATAGCCGCTACCGCTTCAACTATCAGGCCATGAAAGCGCTAAACGATGATTTGCAGATGCGCAGCGATTGGATTCTGCCGCTCTGCACCGGGCCAGAGCGGCTGCGGAATCAGCATGGCCTAAAGCTTCATCCAACCCAAAAGCCAGAGGCGCTGCTGCACCGCATCCTACTCGCCAGCACATCGCCGGGCGATATCGTGCTCGATCCGTTTCTCGGCACCGGCACAACAGCTGCAATGGCCAAGCGTCTGCATCGGCACTTCATCGGTATCGAGCGCCACCCAGCCTATGCAGAGGCCGCAATCGGCCGGGTACAGCGGGAGCGCGCCGCCTCACTCGAGGGTATGAGCACAACACCCACCAAACGCGATGCAATCCGTGTCCCGTTCGGAAACCTTGTTGAGCGCGGGCTCGTTCCGCCCGGCACCGAGCTTACGGACCGCCGGCGGACCGTGGCAGCAACGGTGTGCGCTGACGGCTCGCTCGTCTCAGGGGTACATCGGGGATCGATCCATCAAGTTGGCGCACTGGTGCAAAACGCACCAAGCTGCAATGGCTGGACGTTCTGGCACATGATGCGGGCGGGTAAATTATGTGCCATCGATGCTTTGCGCACCCCTGCGCCGGTATAGTTGTGCGCGGTCCGACTTGGTGGGCGCCAGCTAAACCGCCTCCAACTCCAGGGTTGCGGAAGCCTTTGCAGTCGTCACGCAGGCCTCAACCGCCTCCTGCAGCGTTGAGACATAGTGGTTGGCGTGCACGGCCGCCTGCAGCCGTTCGTCACGCAGCATCTCCGGCCCCGCCTGCCACAGCCCCAGGACGGTAGGCACTCCCGGCATGCGTTCGCCCAACCGCCGCATCAAGTAGCGTAGCGCGGACGGACTACCATCGCCCTCAATGAACGAGACGCACACCATGGCAACGCCGGTCGTATCGAGGGTCGATATCGCCCCGCGGGCAACAGCGTCCTGCGTTACCACGCGGGCGCGCAATCCATGCTTGCCAAGTAATTGCGCGAGGATTGCCGACGCAGCCTCATCCAGCGGGCCCCGTCCGCCGACACAAAGTATGGGCGCGGGCCCGGCCCAGATCGGCGACAGATGCTCGGCGCCAACGTCCACGATTTCGGACGGCGTGAACTCGGGTTGGTCAATAGCGCCGGCCGGCGTCGACTTGGGTGGTTGCGTTGGGCGCAGGTCGTCATGGGACGATAGGTCGACCACGACGCCATCCACCGCGTCCTGAATATTATGAAGCTG
>JAYVTX010000074.1:0-9873 GCA_043788425.1 Rhodospirillales bacterium | reverse complement strand
GGCCTGCTGGTTGGTGAGGGGCATATCCCGCTAGCCGCCAGCCCGGAACCGCAATCGGCCGCGCCCATCAGCGGTATGGTCGAGCCGGCTGGCACCGAGTTCCACTTTGAAATGTCGGTCACCCGTGTCAACGAGCAGCCGCGAGTAACCCAGCCGTATACCCCCGCACAGTGGCAGGCGATCCTGCATGCGGGCAACCAGGTCGACGCCCGGCTGACCGAGGACGATCTGCGGCTGACGATGGGCGGCGAACCGACGTTCGTCAGTGTGTCCGATCCGGAGGGTGCGGAGTGGACGACCGACGCGCTCGGCCCGACAAAGCGGCGGGAGTCGGCGCGGCTGCTGGACCGCCTGTTGCCGGATTGGGCGCCCGGCGCCGTCGTGCAGTATGGCGCTGGGAAGCATTACCCGGGTGAGCAGACGCCGCGCTGGGCGCTGAACGTCACTTGGCGGCGGGATGGGGTTCCGGTCTGGCACGACCGGGCGCTGCTGGCCGACCCAGACGCACCGCCGGCCCGGCCCGCCACGGCGGACGGCGCGCATGCATTTGCGCAGGCTCTGGCGGCGGCCCTGCACCTCGATCCCGCGGCGGTGCTGCCCGCCTATGAGGACCAGCCCTATTGGCTGATGCGGGAGGCGCGTATGCCCGCCAATGTCGTGGCGGAGGCGGCGCAGGCGCGTGATCCACAGGAACGGGCGCGCATCATTCGCGTGTTCAGCCAGGGTCTGGATACGCAGGTCGCTTCAGTGTTGCCGCTGCAGCGGCGTGGCCAGCCGCGCCAGTGGCAGTCCGAAATCTGGCAGATGCGTGAGGGTAAGCTGTTCTTAGTGCAGGGCGATAGCTCGGCCGGGTTGCGCCTACCGCTGGCGAGCCTGCCATGGGCAGAGCCGGAGGAGCAGGATCCCGAGCTGGACCCGTTTGAAGCGCAGGCTCCACTGCCGGCCTTAAATGCCGTAATCGGCAAGCAGGTCGCGGGGGTACGAACCGCGTTGACGGTGCAGGCGCGGAACGGGGTGCTTTACATCTATCTCCCGCCACTCGACCGGGCAGAGGATTGGCTGGCCCTGATTGGCTCGATCGAGACCGTGGCGGCCGCCCATGCCCAGCCCATCGTGCTGGAGGGCTACAAATCACCGGGGGACCGCCGGATCGAAAGCTTCTCCATCACGCCAGACCCCGGCGTGATCGAAGTCAATATCCACCCGGCCGTGAGCTGGCAGGAAATGGTCACGCGCACGACCACGCTATACGACGCCGCGCGCCACGTGGGTCTGACGGCTGAGAAGTTCATGCTGGACGGCCGGCATGTTGGCACGGGCGGCGGCAACCACGTCGTCATGGGGGCCATGACGCCGGAGGACAGCCCGTTTTTGCGCCGTCCGGACCTGCTGAAGTCGCTACTCGGCTTCTGGCACAACCACCCCAGTTTCTCGTTCCTGTTTAGCGGCTTGTTCATCGGCCCCATGTCGCAGCATCCCCGCATCGATGAGGCACGGCAGGATGCGTTGCGCGAGCTGGAGATTGCGTTTTTGCAAATCGCACCCGGTAAGGAAGTAGCGCCCTGGCTGGTCGATCGGCTGTTCCGCAACATCCTGACTGACATGACGGGCAACACGCACCGGACCGAGTTCTGCATCGACAAACTGTACTCGCCCGACGGGCCAGCCGGGCGTCTTGGCCTGGTGGAGTTCCGGGCGTTTGAGATGCCCCCCCACCCGGAAATGGCGCTGGCACAGACGCTGTTGATGCGCGCCACCGTCAGTGCGTTCTGGCGCACCCCGTACGAGCGCCGGCTGGTCCGCTGGGGCGCCCGCGTCCATGACCGGTTCATGCTGCCGCACTATGTGCACGAGGACCTGTTGGACGCGCTGGAGGAACTCAGCGGCCACGGCATCAGCATCGATCCGGCCTGGTTTGTCCCGCATGAGGAGTTCCGTTTCCCCCGCATTGGTTCGACCAACGTCCACGGTATGACCGTCGAATTACGCCATGCGCTGGAGCCGTGGCATGCGCTGGGCGAGACGGCCGGCGTAGGTGGTACGGTGCGCTACGTCGATAGCTCGGTCGAGCGGCTGCAGGCGCGGGTGACCGGCTGGGAGACCGAGCGGTTCGTGCTGGCCTGTAATGGCGTGGCGGTGCCGCTGAGCGAGACGGGTAACGCCGGGGAGTACGTGGCCGGCGTGCGGTTCAAGGCCTGGAACCCGCCGCAAGCGCTACACCCCACGATTGCCGCGCAAACGCCGCTAGTGTTTGACGTGTGGGATAGCTGGACCGGACGCTCGCTGGGCGGCATGACCCACCACGTGGCCCACCCGGGCGGCCACAGCTACGCCACGTTCCCGGTTAACGGTAACGAGGCAGAGGCACGGCGGCGCGCGCGGTTCCAGCCCATGGGGCACACACCGGGCCCAATGCCAGCGCCGCGCGGCTCCGCCTCGGCAGAGCATCCGCGGACCCTTGACTTGCGGGCAGCGGATTTTAGAGACGCCGTCGGACCGTAGACGCTTGGATGAATTTAACGATCGGCGCGGGAAGCAGCGGGTGACGATGGCGTGACGCATTGGAATGCGGCTGGTTTTACCATGCGACCGCTCCAGAACTGGCGACGGGCGCTGGCGGCTGATAGAGGGCAGGCATGGATGCGCTGATGCCTTCGACCCCCACCCTCGACGAGAGTACCGGCAGACTCTTGCGGCGGCTGTGGCGCGAACACTTCCGCCATCACCGCGAGCGGCTGGTGATCGTGTTCGTGTTGACGGTTCTGATGGCGGCGTTGACCGGGCTCTATCCAGTAGTGTTGGACCGGGCGATCTCGATGTTTGTGGGCCGGGATCAACGGATTCTGTATCAAATCCCACTGCTGGTAATGCTGGTCACCGCGGCCAAGGCGGGCGCCCAGTATGGACAGATCGTGGTGGTGCAGCAGCTCGTCCTGGTCGTGATCCGTGACTTGCAGGTGCGAATGTTCGTCCATTTGTCGCATGCAGACCTGGCGCAGGTGGAACGCGAGGCACCGGCGCAGTTGGCGTCACGCTTCACGACGGACGCGGCGCTAATCCGTGAGGCGCTGACCCGTGCGGTGAACGGGGTGCGGGATGGGGTGACGCTGGTCGGGCTGGTGGGCTCGATGCTCTATCTGGATTGGGTGTTGAGCTTAATCGCGGCGGTCATGTATCCGTTGGCGGCGTTGCCGGTACAGCGGCTGGGCAAGCGCATCCGGCGGGCGTCCGGAGGTATGCAGGACCAGGTAGGTGAGACGGCGACGCTGCTGCACGAAAGCTTTGCACAGGCGCGGACGGTGCGGGCGTACCGGTTGGAGGATGCGGAGGCGGCACGGGCGAGCCAGGCTTTCGAGGCCCTCTATCGTGCCCTGCTACGGATGGCGCGCAGCCGGGCGCGGCTGGAGCCGATGCTGGAGGTGCTGGGCGGCACGGCGGTGGCGCTAGTGATCGGGTTTGCCGGTTGGCGGGCCGCGACGGGGGATGGTGGGATCGGGAACTTTTCTGGTTTCGTGGCCGCGCTGCTGCTGGCCTCCCAGCCGTTACGGGCGCTTGGGTCGATGAATGCCGCGCTGCAGGAGGGGCTGGCGGGACTTGCGCGGGTGTTCCGGGTGATCGACACGCCACCAACGATCGAGGAGCGGATTGGCGCGGTGGTGCTGCCGCCGGGACCAGGCCTAGTTCGGTTCGAGGGCGTATCTTATGTCTATCCGGACGGGCGGTTTGGCCTACGCGATCTATCATTCACGGTCGAAGCGGGCTCGACGGTGGCGCTCGTTGGGCCATCGGGTGGAGGCAAGAGCACGGCGTTAGCATTGATCCCGCGACTGCACGACGTGCTCGCCGGGTCGATCACCGTGGACGGGGCGGATGTGCGTGACCTGACGCTGGCCAGCCTGCGTGATGCGATAGCCTATGTCGGGCAGGATTCGTTGCTGTTCGACGACACGGTGGCGGCGAATATACGAATGGGCCGGCCCGCGGCGGACGATTGTGCCGTGCGGGCGGCGGCCGAGGCGGCAGCGGCAGGCTTCATCGGCGAATTGCCCGACGGATACGATACGCGCGTCGGCCCGGGGGGACAGCGGCTTTCGGGCGGGCAGCGGCAGCGGGTAGCGCTGGCGCGGGCGCTGCTGCGTAACCCGCGCATCTTGTTGTTGGACGAGGCGACAAGTGCCCTAGATGCCGAGAGCGAGGCGGCGGTGCAGCAGGCGCTGCTGCGGCTGCGGGCGGGGCGAACAACAATCGTGGTTGCGCATCGGTTATCGACAGTACGGGATGCGGATTTTGTGGTTGCCATCGCCGAGGGAGCGGTGGTCGAGCAGGGGACGCATTCGGCGTTGTTGGCCGAGGAAGGGCTTTATACCCGCCTTGTTCGTACGCAGGCCTTCGCGGCCTGAACCGGTTTAGCGTTTACCGGGGCTGGCGGTTCAGGGGCGCATCGGGCGTTCGGCCGCAATTGCTTCGAGGACGGCCCGGACCGTGATGCGAAGCATGCCGTCGGTTTGGTTGGGACCACCGGGCGGGACAATGGTGATGATGTTGTGGCTGTGATGGAGCGCCGGCGTCGCGCCGAACAGGCCATAGGCGCGTGTACCGACGGCGGCGGCGATGTTCAGGACTGCGGTATCGTTACCAACGTAAAACGCAGCGTCTTGGAGCATGGCTGCTACCTCGCCCAGGTGCCAACCGAGGACCGGAATGACCCGTGCGGCGTCAGCGGGGCTGAGTTCCGCTACGATGGCGCCGGTGGCGGCACGGTCATTGGCCCCACCGAGCAGAACCAGCGCCGGCCAGCCCTGGTACAAGAGCGCGGTAGCAAGCCCCGCGAAATGTGTCGGGCTCCAGCATTTCCAAGAGTCGGACGCGGCGATGCCGAGGGCGATGACGGGTCCGGTGTTCAGATCTAGGCGCTTCCGGGCAGAGGCCAGCGCGCTTGGTTTGACGGTGATGCGGGGCTCGATAATTTCGAGCGGCAAGCCGGCTTCCGCCATCCAAGCGACGGCCTGGTCGAAGGGATGGCGTGTGCGATGGGGCATGGGCAGGGCCGGTGGGCGTAGGAGGGGGCGCTGTAAGCCGATGCCGTAGCCAAACCGTGCCGGGATGCCGGCGGCGGCGGCGGCGAATGCAAGATTGCGGCTGCGGGTGAGTAGAACGGCCGTGTCGAACTGGCGGACGCGGAGGTCGGCAATCAGCCGGGCCATGCCGCGCATTCCCTGGTGCCGTCCGTCTGGCTCCCACTGATCGCGCTCGAGCCAGAACACGTCGTCGATCCCGTCCTCGATGCCGAGTAACTGGTCAGCGTGCGAGCGGGGGCGCGCGATCAGGGTCACTGGCCCGATGGCGTGTTGGGCGAGCGCGCGAAGGGTCGGAAGGTGCCAAACCATGTCGCCAATACCGACGCGCGGCTGGATCAGCGCGACGTGCCCGTTCAGCGTGATCATGTCAAAGGCGGCGATGGTGGCATTAGTAGCGGGGCTTGATCCGGTCGGAGGGCTGAACCCGGTTTAGATGAGCGGACACGAAGGATGTGAGAGCTGAATTTCGTTGTGCGGCGTGGCTGGGAGATTGGCCCCGCTAGCTAAGACATCGAATACTCTCAAAGCCGAAACCTTGTTCCGGCCCTTCGATATAGCTCAAACCTCGAACGCGACCACATCGAACTTTACGAGCCAGGCCGGGCCAAAGTTCGTGACGAGCGCCACATCCGTGGCATCGCGGCCGCGGGCCATCAGAATACGACCGATGCGTGGGAAATTGTGCCGGGCGTCGAACGTGTACCAGCGTGAGCCGTCCGGGCCATCCAAGAACACCTCAAACCACGCCGAGAAATCCATCGGCGCATCGACGATGGGCACGCCGAAATCGCCCAGGTAGCCGGTGCAGTAACGGGCGGGAATGTTCATGCAACGGCAGAGTGCGACAGCCAGGTGCGCAAAATCGCGGCAGACGCCCTGACGTTCGTCGTAGGCGTTTCGCGCCGTCTTATTGGGACGCGCGTGCTCGTACCCAAACGTGATCCGGTCATGCACAAAATCACAGATTGCCTGGACGCGGGCCCAGCCCGGTTCGGTGTTGCCAAACAATGACCAAGCCGTGTCGTGCAGGTGGTCGGTGTCGCAATAGCGGCTGCCCAGCAGATAGATGAGCGTTCCGTGCGGAAGGTCCATCACCGGAAGTTGGGTAGCAGACGGCTCGACCCGGTCTTCCTGCCCGCTATCCTCAATATCAAAGCTGGTCGATATGACCAGGTGCCCGGCTGGTGCCAGAATGCGGTGACACAGATTGCCGAAATCATCGCGATAATGGCTCTCGGTGATTGGCGGGTCGAACGTGATGTGCTGCGGGGTCAATAAATCCCGCTCCCGCGACGGATGCAGGCTGAGACACAGCAACATCGGTACTGGGACGGGAAGGTCATAGGCGATGGTGTAACCGGCTTTGATGCGCATTTGTGCCTCGCTATTTGAATTGGCTAACGCGCGATGGTTCGGGACGTTTGCAGCAAATCCTGTGCCATCTCGGGCGCGTCGGCGATAACGTCAACGCTCACCTCCATGGCAACGAAATCCTCGGCGTTGCCGCTCCAACTTCCAGAAAGCGGCACGGCCTGGCCTGGCTCCCGCACGCTGGCTATCCGGATTAGGTCGCGGGATCCGACGATGTTGTTGGTCGGGTCAAAGTCCACCCAGCCCGGACCGGGGACATAGACCTGCACCCAGGCGTGGGTATTGCCGCCGCCCAGCGTCCGGCTGCCGGTGCGGGGGGCGACATAAATGTAGCCTGTGACGAACCGTGCCGCGAGGCCGAGGCAGCGTGCCGCCTCTATCATCAGCACCGCAAAGTCGCGGCACGTGCCGGTACCCAGACGCAGGGTTTCGTGTGGCGGTTGAATCCCAGCTTCTTGCCGGCCGACATACGTGCACTGGCGGTGTATGCGCCGCGTCATGTCCGTCAGCAACGCGAGTGTGCTGGTGGGTCCGTCAGTGCCGAGCAAGCTGCGGGCCCACGCGGCAGTGGTGTGGGCCGGGTCTGGATAATGCCGCTCGATCGTACGCTGTAGATCGGGCAGGTCGGACGCCTCATAGCTGAACGGCATCAGCCGGGCATACCGGTCGATCGCGTCTATGCCGGGTGTCGCGGGCGTATGATCGACTTGCAGCGTGGAGATGACGGAAAGCGCTTTTGCCCGGCCTGAAAAAGCGGCTGTGGCAACCGCATTGCCGAACATGTCCTGCCCCCAGCGCAGCGTGGCCGGTGCGGGGGTTACCACTAAACTATGGCTCACGAACCGCTGGTCGTGGCTGTCACGAGGGCGCATCAGCAAACGGTGGTCCCCAAACAGAACCGGCTTGCTGTAGCGATAGGTTGTGCAGTGGTGGACGGTAAATACCGTCATGGGCAAATCCAATCTCCAACCGCTATGACCGACCAGATGGGCCGGCCATCGCGATCAGAACTGCGTCAGCTCAATTGCGGCTCACGCACGAGGCGTAGTTCGCCAGAGGCCGTGTGCTTGATGTGGTATTGGTAGTCCCGGCCGTCCTTCGGTAGCTGACGAACCACGGTATATGTTCCGCGTTCGGCAGCGATCTCACCCGGGCCGGGGAAGTACTGGACGGTTTGCCCGACGGCGAAGGCGTGGCTCATGACCGACGCACCGCGGCTGGCAAAGCGACCAAACGCTAAGCCTTCTTCGCGCGCGGTGCAGCCTTCGGGGCCGCCTTGGCCGGGGTCTTGACCGCGACGTTCAGGGCGTCCTTGACCTGCTTAGCAGGGGCGAAGCCAAGCTTCTTCGACGCGGCGATTTGGATGGTAGCACCGGTGGCCGGGTTGCGGCCCTGGCGCGCGTCGCGACTGGTAACCTTAAACTTGCCAAAGCCCGGGACGGACACTTCGTCGCCCTTCGTTGCGGCGTCGACGATGGCTGCAAAAACAGCTTCCACCACCTGCTTCGCCTGCGACTTGTTCATGGCATGGCTGGCGGCGATGTGATCCGCGAGTTCGGCAGTGTTCATGACGATCTACCCATTTAATTGTTGTGGAGACCGGCCTAGCAAGTTGCAATCAGGTTGTCACGAGCGATTGTCCACCACCGCTGGCCCGTCTTCGGCCACTGTTTGACCCGCCCAATAAAGCCCGGAGTTTTTGGTGTAAACGAACGGATAAATCCAAGTATTCCATAGTCAGCACCCATTATTATATGGCTGGCCAAAGTGAAAACTTCTCAGACCTGTTTTCTAGGCTTGTGCCCGGTTCGGAAGGGTTTCCGGCGATGTATCACCGATTCTCTGGATCGAAACGCGGCCGTCCGACGCGGGGCCGGGTCGGCCAAGTGGGAACTCCTGGATGTACCGACAGCCCAAACGGCGAACCCATTCAAACTGCTCGGGTGTCTCAACCCTCCGCCACCACGTCGAGTCGCATTACACGAGCCATTTCGAGCACGGCTTCGATGATCGCGGTGGCGCTTGCGTCATTGCCCAACGCCGAGACGGGGGCCTTGTCGATCTTAATCTGCGAGAACGGAAAGCTCAGCAGGTAACTGAAGGAAGAGTGGGCCGCGCCGAAACCATCGAGGACCAGGCGAACGCCGCGTTGTTTCAATGCCGTCATGGTCCGGCGCACCGCCTCGGCCTGGATTAGCAGCAGCTTTTCTGTAACCTCCAGGGCTGAGCGATGCGGTGGCAAACCCGTCCTCTCAAGGATCGAGACAATCTGCCGCTCGAGGTCGGGCTGGCGAAACTGTGCGGGAGACAGATTGATGCAGATATGGGCGCCGCCGTGCCACGTGGCCGCCTCCCGGCAGGCCGTTTCCATTACCCATAGGCCGATTTCGTTAAAGAGTCCGGCCTCTTCGGCTATGGATATGAGATCTTCTGGCAGTACCAGCCCATTTTCTGGATGGTGCCAGCGGATCAAAGCCTGAAAGGCGGCTGGTTGGCCGCTGTGGGTATCGATAATGGGCTGATAGGCGAGTTCGAATTGTTGACGCTCAAGCGCGCTGCGGAGGTCGTTCCCAAGCCGTGATCGGGCAAGGTCTTCCAGATCGATCTCGCTTTCGAAGAACCTGACCACGCCCCGCCCGGCATGCTTGGCGCGATACAACGCAGAAATGGGCATTGCGCAGCCGGTCATCCGCGGTTTGCCCATCGTTGGGAAACAAGGCGACGCCGATTGATATGCCGATCATGCTCGGTTCACCATCAATCACATACGGCTCGGACACCCGGTGAAGCAGCTCGCTTGCGATAGAGGTGACGACCGCGTCGCCCTTGGTGTTCAGCAACAGAATTGCGAACTCATCGCCGCCGATACGCCCAACCAGGTCGCCGGAACGCACCGTCATTCGAAGCCGCAACCCAACCTGGGCCAACAGCGCGTCGCCGACTGCATGACCGCGCGTATCATTCACCAGCTTGAATCGGTCGAGGTCGAGATACAGCACTGCGATGTCCGCCGCCGTCCCTGTCGTCCGGCGCAACTCTTGTTCCAGACGGTTCCGCACGGCGGAGCGATTAGCGAACTGCGTCAGATTGTCGTGCTGTGCCACGAAGGCGAGGCTCTGTTCGGCGACTTTTCGCTCCGTCACATCAATGACGGATCGCACGGTTCCACCGTCTGCTAGCGGCACGCTGAGTACTTCGATCGTGCGACCATCGGTAGTCTGGCGTTCGTATCGGGTCGCCTCCGCGCTTGTGCCGCCCTTGCGAATGAACAGGCGAGTATCGTTGGTGGTGTATTCGAAATGCCCGTGCTGCCATCAAGATGCGCTCACGTCGTTCAGGTTTGGACGTCCCATCATCATATTAACCGGTATCTGCAACAGGTCGCAGGCCCGGCGATTACAAACCTCAACCACTTTGTTGGGGG
>JAYVTX010000073.1:0-8684 GCA_043788425.1 Rhodospirillales bacterium | reverse complement strand
GATCACCACGACCGCCGGGCTGTCGGGTTCGACGCGCACGTCCTCAATCCGGCCGAGAACCTCCATCGCGTCTTGGCCATGGAGCGAGAGGGTCACGGTACGCGGGTCGGTCGCCTGCGCCATCGTGGTGCCGAGCGCGCGGTTGATGGCCGCCGCCATGCGCCGGGCGGTGGTAAGATCGGGATTGCGTAGGCCGAAACGCAGCGTGGGCTTGGCACCGAGCTGAAACGGAATCTCCCGCTCCACCGTGGCCCCGTTTGCAATGCGGGCGCTGGTGGGCACGCCCCGGGTGATGGAGGCCGCGGCACCCCGCGCGGCGATGGCGGAGGTCGCGAGCGCGCCCTGACCCACGGCATAAACCTCCCCATCGGCACCCAGCAGGGGTGTCACGAGCAGCACGCCGCCCGTCAAATCCTTCGCGTCACCCAGGGCGGAAATTGCGATGTCGATACGGCTGCCGCTGCGGGCGAAGGCGGGCAAGTTGGCAGTGACCATGACGGCGGCGACGTTCTTGGTCTGTAGCTTTGACTCCTGGTCGCGGGTGTTCACGCCCAAGCGCTCTAACATGCCGATGAGCGATTGCCGGGTGAACACGGCACTATCGAGCCGGTCGCCGGTGCCATTTAGCCCCACGACCAGGCCGTAGCCGACCAGCTGGTTGTCGCGCACGCCCTCCAAATCCGCGATGTCCTTGATCCGGACCTGCGCTGCGGCACGGTGGGTCAGGCAGGGCAGGGGCAGGCAGGGTGGGATAAAGCAGAGTAGGGCCAGAAGGGTGGCCAGTCTTGGCATTGTTTGCACTTCTTTAAGCCGAATGCTGGAGAGTACGGGTCATTGATGGAGGAAGACTTAATGGCAGGCCGCCCGTGATCCGCATTCCACCGATCGCCCGCGCGGGCTCCGAACCGGTCCGGACCCGCCGGACGCTGGCGGGCTTTGCATTACCCCGAACCCAAGCACCGACGGGCCCGCCCACGACACCCGCCCTGCTGTTCGGCTTGCAGGAAGCGCCGGATGTGGCCGGTGCGGCGCAGCATGCCCATCGGCAGGGCGTGGCGACCCTCGATGCACTCCGCATCTTTCAAGCGGGAATGCTGTCTGGCACTGTAGATGCCGCCGGGCTGTTGGCGACATTGGACGCAGCGCCGGCCGCAATTAATCCGGAGTTGGCCGGGGTTCTACATGCGATCCGGGTGCGGGTTTGCGTCCTTAACGCGCAGCAACAAAAAACTCGCTCATCCGATGGCTAAATTACGGCTTCCCTATCTTGGCTAACAGGGGCGGGGCTGGCTATAAGGCGGCGCAGCGTCACGGACCGGTGAGCGCTTGCGCAAAGGATGCTTGACCATGATGCTTACTCTGCCGCCGGATTACCGCCCATCCGACGCTGAAGCGTTCATGAACCCGTTGCACGTCGAGTACTTTCGGCAAAAACTGCAACGCTGGCGGATGGACCTGATCCGCGACGCGGACGGCACGCTGGCAAGCCTGTCGGAGGGTGGAATACTCGAAGCCGACATCACGGACCGCGCGAGCGTCGAAACCGACCGTGCCCTGGAATTGCGGACCCGGGATCGTGCCCGCAAGCTGATCGCCAAGATCGATCAGGCCCTGGCACGGGTCGACGCTGGAACCTACGGCTATTGCGAGGAGACGGACGAGCCGATCGGGCTACGCCGGCTGGAGGCGCGACCTATTGCGACGATGGCTATCGAAGCCCAGGAGCGGCACGAGCGGATGGAGCGGGTACACCGGGACGACTAGGTACGCAGGGACGACTAGGTACGCAGGGACGACTAGGTATGCCGCCCCGGATAGCCCAGCCTTAATACTTCCGAAGCAGACCGATGAGCTTACCCTGAACCTTAACCCGATCAGCCGGCAGCAGCCGGATTTCATGCCGGGCATTGGCTGGCTCGAGGGCGACAGAATTACCACGCCGACGTAGGCGCTTCAACGTAACCTCTGCCTCATCGACCAATGCCACGATGATCTGGCCGTTTTCGGCCACGTCGCCCCGGCGGATGATTACGGTGTCACCATCGAAAATACCTGCGTCAATCATCGAGTCGCCCGCTACCTCCAGCGCGTAGTGCTCGCCGGCGCCCAACATTGCGACTGGCACTTCGATGTGGGCCCCCGCGTCCCGCAACGCCTCAATCGGCAGGCCGGCGGCGATACGGCCGTACAAAGGAAGCTGCACCGCCGCCGCTTCATTGGCCGCACGAACACCGGGCAGGCGGCCGGTAAAGTCGCCCCGGATCACGTTTGGTGCGAAGGCGGGTGGTGCGAAGGCGGGTGATGGCACCCCCGCCAGCATGCCTTCATTAGGTAGGCGCACCACCTCCAGTGCCCGGGCACGATGCTGACGCCGGCGCAAGAACCCGCGCTCCTCAAGCGCGAGAATTAGCCGGTGGATGCCCGACTTTGACCGCAGGCTAAGTGCATCCTTCATCTCCTCGAACGATGGGGAGAAACCGGTAGCCCGCAGATGCTGATCGATGAATAGCAGCAACTCGTGCTGTTTGCGTGTGAGCATGGACCCGGACCTTTTGCTGTACCGCCGAGATGGCCGACAGAACAAATCGGCAACCTGATCCGCGTTCTAGATTAGTTCCGCATAACCCGTCAATCGATTCGTTACTCATCGCTCGGCCACCATTGATCAAACGCGATGGCGAGGCTTCGCGTCCCACGGCATACCGATCAGGGCAGGTCGATTGTCTCAACCTCGGTGCCTGCCTCGGCAGGAGGGGCATGCGGGGGGCGCACAATCAGACAATTTGCCTGTGCCAGCACGGTCAGAAGCGACGAATCCTGCCGCAGAAGCGCGGTTACATCGGCGCCGGACCGGATCGCGCGGATAAAGTCCTGCCGGTGGTCATTGGCACCGACTGCCGCCGTAAGCCTGCACGAAAGCCGGCCTGTGTCAGTCGAACGCCCGAGCATTGCCGCGATGGCAGGCACCATGAACAATACCGCGCAAACATAGGAGGACACCGGATTACCCGGTAGGCCGAGAACGGGCATTGAACCGAGATAGCCGAATAGCAGCGGCTTTCCGGGACGCATCGCGACCTGCCAAAAGGCCCGCTTGAACGCCTGCGCCGCCAATGCGCGCTGCACCAGATCAAAATCGCCCACGCTGGCCCCTCCGCAGGTGACCAGCAGATCCGCGGCAACCGAACCGATTACAGCAGACAGGTCATCCAGCCGGTCGGACGCGATCGGGAGAATGCTGGCCTCGCCTCCGGCGGACTGAACCAGGGCCGCGATCGCGTGGGCGTTGCTACTTACGATGCCGCCTGTCGCAATCGGCTCGCCAGGTAGGGATACCTCGTCTCCCGTGGCGAGGATTGCCACACGGGGTCGGCGGCGGACGGTCAGCCAGGGGTAGTTGGCTGCGGCGGCCAGGCCGATCGACCGAGGGTGCAGGATATCGCTGGGCCGTAACAGCACATCACCGGTACGGAAATCCTGCCCGGCCGCGCGAATGTTGCGATTTCCGCCAGCCCGAACGGTCAGCGTGCCGCGCTGGTCGGTTACATCCTCCTGCGCCGCAACCCGGTCCGTGCCGGTGGGCACGACGCTGCCGGTGAAAACCCGCACTGCCTGACCAGCCGTAATCGTGCCTTCGAACGGTTGGCCAGCCGGTGCAGCGCCGATTACCGTCCAATCCGTGCCGGTGCCTAGCGCATAGCCATCCATGGCCGACACGTCCTGCGGCGGCTGCGTCACACGGGCCAAAACGGGCGCAGCCAGCACCCGGCCACGGGCGGCAGAAAGCGGTATGATTTCCGTTCCAACGAGCCGAATGCCCGCTAGCACCAACGCCCGCGCCGCGTCGAAGGCGATCACCGGATCAGTCCTGGGTAAAGTCGCCGGACGCACCGCCGGACTTAGACACGACACGCAGTCCGTTGATGCGCATGCCGCGATCGACGGCCTTGGTCATATCGTAAATGGTCAGCGCGGCGACGCTGGCGGCGGTCAGTGCTTCCATCTCCACCCCGGTCTGACCCGTGGTTCGAACCGTCGCGAGGATGTCGACCGCTGCATCGTGTATGGTCAGGTCGACGGTAACGGCGGCGATGGGTAGCGGATGGCATAACGGGATCAGCTCGGCCGTGCGCTTGGCGGCCATTATGCCGGCGATGCGGGCAACTGCGAGCACGTCCCCCTTGGCGGCAGTGCCGGCCCGGATCAGGGCAGCGGTTGATGGCAGCATCTGCACTGTGGCCCTGGCGGTGGCGCTGCGGACCGTTGCTGCCTTGGCCGACACGTCAACCATGACGGCATCCCCGGCCGCGTTCAGGTGTGTAAGGCTCAAAGACCGAGAAGCGCCCGCGTCGCTGCCGTCACGTCGTCGTGCCGCAACAGGCTTTCGCCAACCAGAAAGCTCTGCGCCCCGCCCTCAGCTAGGCGTTGTACGTCGGCATGGGTCCGAATACCGCTCTCAGCCACGATGAAACGGTCCGACGGGACATGCGGTGCTAACTCAAGCAGAACCTCAAGGTTCGTCTTTAGTGTCCTGAGATTGCGGTTATTAATGCCGATCAGCGTTGTTTCCAGACCCAGGGCACGGTCCAGTTCGCGGCGGTCATGCACCTCGACCAGAACGTCCATGTCTAGCGCCCGGGCCAACTCCTCCAACTCGCGCGCGTCATGGTCGGACAGCGCCGCTAGAATAAGCAGGACGCAATCGGCACCCATCACGCGGCTTTCGTAAACTTGCCAGGGAGATAGAATAAAATCTTTTCGTAAGACTGGAAGTGTCACCGCGTTGCGGGCGGCGCGTAAGTGCGACTCGGCGCCGTGAAAGTGCAACGGCTCCGTCAGCACGGACAGGCAGGTGGCACCGGCATCGGCATACGCGCGGGCGAGGGCGGCCGGGTCAAAATCAGGGCGGATTAGACCGGCAGACGGGGACGCTTTCTTGATTTCAGCGATCAGGCTCACCCGTCCCTCGCCGGCAGCGTGCTTTAGCGCTCGCCCAAAACTACGCGGGGCGTCACGGCGGTCCCGCAGGCGATGGCGCAGGGCAGTCAGCGGGGTCAGCGCCTGTCGCCGTGCGGTTTCGGCGCGGGTATCGGCGCAGATCTGCGCCAGGGCGTCCGACTGCGACAAGTCGGGAATGGCCACGTCCATGTTAGATTGCTCCAAAGTCAAGCAGTTGCCCGGCGCAAGGCGTCGAGCATGGCATGTGCAGCCCCGGTGTCGATCGCTGCCATTGCCCGCTTGGCCCCATCGCGAAGGGTCGTAGCCTGGCCGGCAACGATCAGTCCAGCGGCAACATTTAGCACCACGGTGTCGCGATATGGTCCGGGCGCGCCACGAAGCAATCCAGAGAGGGCTTGCGCATTATAAGCCGCGTCGCCGCCACGTATGGCTTCTGCGCCCGCGCGGGGCAGCCCTGCCTCGGACGCATCGATCGTAAACGTCTGGATGGTACCGTCTTCAAGTGACACGACGTGATTTGGGCCGGCGACCGTGAGTTCGTCTAGACCCTGGCCGTGTACGACCCAGGCGCGCTTCGTCCCCAGGTCCCGCAGGGCCTCGGCCATTGGCAGGGCCCATTCCGGCGCGAACACGCCCGTCAGTTGGCGGCGCACCCGGGCCGGGTTCGCAAGGGGACCAAGTAGGTTGAAAATGGTTCGCGTACCAAGTTCCACCCGCGGCCCGGCGGCGTGGCGCAGCGCAGAATGGTGCCGTGGCGCGAATAGGAACACGCACCCGACCTCGCGCAGCATATTCGCCAGGCGATCCAGCGGTACATCGACATTTACGCCCAGGGCCGTCAGCACATCGGCACCGCCGGTACGGGAGGACAGGGCCCGGTTACCGTGTTTAGCCACCGGCACGCCGCAAGCCGCGAGCACGAAGGTCGCCGCGGTGCTGACATTCAGGGTGCCCGCGCCGTCACCGCCCGTGCCGCACACATCGATAGCGTCGTCTGGTGCCTCGACCACAATCATGCGCGCGCGCATCGCCCGGACGGCTCCGGTCAATTCGGCCACCGTTTCCCCCCGCACCCGCATGGCCATCAGAAGTGCCGCGATTTGCGCGGGCGTCGCCTCACCCGACATGATGGTGCCAAAGGCGGCTTCAGCCTCGTCCGCCGACAGGGTCTCGCCGGCTGCCAAGCGGGCAAGGACTTGTTTCATCGCAGCCCGGCTAGCCGCAAGAAGTTGGCCAGCAGCGCGTGCCCGTGTTCGGAGGCAATGCTTTCCGGGTGAAACTGGACCCCGTGGACGGGGCGGGTGCGGTGCTGGACGCCCATGATTACGCCGTCGGCGGTGCGGGCCGTAACGTCGAGCACATTGGACGGCCGGGCCGGATCGACGACCAGACTGTGGTATCGGGCAGCGTCGAACGGGCTGGGTAGGCCGGCGAATACGCCAGCGCCATCATGCAATACGGGGCTGACCTTACCGTGCATTGGCACGCTGCCCCGGATGACAGTGCCGCCAAACGCCTGGCCGATCGCCTGGTGGCCCAGGCAGACGCCCAGTAACGGCACGTCCCCGGCGTCGCGGATCAGGTCGAGGCATATGCCTGCATCGTCCGGAGTCGATGGACCCGGCGACAGCACAATGGCCTGTGGAGACAAGGCTAGGGCGGACTGCGCGGTCATTGCGTCGTTGCGCGCAACCTCACACTCAACACCCAGATCGCCGAACAAATGCACGAGGTTAAAGGTAAAACTATCATAGTTGTCGATCAGCAGGATCATAGCGCGGCGAACCGAACAGCTTCCTCGGCAGCACGGAACAGGGCGCGGGATTTTTGACGCGTTTCTTCGTACTCACCAGCGGCCGTGCTGTCAGCCACGACGCCGCCGCCGGCCTGGACGTACATGGTGCCGTCTTTAACGACCGCGGTGCGCAAGCCGATGCACATGTCCATCGTGCCGTTGGCCGCGAAGTAGCCGATGCAGCCGGCGTAGATGCCGCGCCGGGTCGGTTCCAGTGTTTCGATGATGTGCATGGCGCTGATTTTAGGGGCGCCGGTCAATGTGCCGGCCGGGAACCCGGCGATCAGTGCATCCAGCGCGCCGGCGCCGGGGCGGATCGTGCCCTCGACCGTGCTGCTTATGTGCATGACGTGGCTAAACCGCTCGATACTGAACTGGTCGGTCACGCGGACGGTACCGAGTGCTGCGACGCGGCCGACATCGTTGCGGCCCAGATCGAGCAGCATGAGATGCTCGGCCCGTTCCTTTGGGTCCGCGAGCAGGTCCGCGGCAAGCGCCTGATCTTCTTCGCGCGTGGCCCCGCGCGGCCGGGTGCCGGCCAGGGGGCGTATCGTCACGGTATCATCGCGTAGTCGGACCAAGATTTCGGGACTACTGCCGACAATTTGGAAACCGCCGAAATCGAGGAAGAACAGGAACGGCGCCGGGTTGATGCGGCGTAGTGCCCGGTACAGGGCAAAGGGCGGGAGCACGAACGGGACGGAGAAGCGCTGGCTGGGCACGACCTGAAACACGTCCCCGGCGGCTATATGCTCCTTCATACGGTCCACGATGGCCATGAACGCGGCGGGCGTCATGTTCGATTGCGGCTCGGGCTGGGGGGGCAACGTCACAGCTGGGGCAGGCGGGGCCAGGGGCGCCAGCAGCGCGGCCTCTGCCACATTCAACGCGGCCTGTGCCGCATCCCATGCCGCCTGGGCCGTCACGCCGGCGCGGGGGTAAAGCGGTGAGGCGAGGGTCAGTTCGTCACGCACGTTGTCGAACACGGCAAATAGCGTGGGGCGCAGCAGGATCGCGTCCGGCAGACCTAACGCGTCGGTATTTTTGTCTGGTAACCGCTCCATCAGCCGCACCATGTCGTAGCCCAGATAGCCGACCAGCCCGCCCAGCATGGGGGGCAAATGTTCGGGCAGGTCCATCTGCGCCTCGGCAATCAAGGCCCGCAGGCTATCGAGCGGTGCCGCGGGTTCGGCCACGAACGCGTCCGGGTTGGTTTGCGCCGTCCGGTTCAGCGTCGCCTGGCCCCCCATGCAGCGCCATACCAAGTCGGGCGCCAGGCCAATGATTGAATAGCGGCTGCGGGCGGTGCCACCCTCGATACTCTCCAACAGGAACGCATCGCTGCGCCCGGCGGCGAGCTTCAGATACGCGCCGACCGGGGTTTGCAGGTCGGCCACCTGGGTCCGCCATACTAGCGTACCCTGGCCCTGATCGTAACGACGCCGGACCTCGTTCAGCGCCGGGCTGGCGGGGGTCACTGGATAAAGCTGTCGAGCATGGTGCGGTTGATCGTGGGGCGCACCCGGCTGCGTACGGCGCTGGCAAATATGGTCGCAACGTCCCCACCGAGCGATTGGGTCAGCGTCGTCCGCATCTGGCCGGCGGCGACCGGGTCTGCCCCGAAGACGGGTGCGGTAACGTCCGCAACGGTCGCCACCAGGAATGCGCCAGGCGTTTCAATCATCGTGGGCTCACCAGGGCGGAGTTTGAACAGCGACTGTGCCAGCTCCTCCGGCACCGGGCTGGCTGTCCGGCCGTCGGGCCGCGACACGGGTGCAGACCGTTGCACCCGCAAACCCTGCACGATCGACGCGTCGGCCAAATTCGCGCCCGCTTTCACGGTAGCGAGCAACTTTGCAGCCTCGATGTCCTGGGTGTGACGGCGCTGGTCGGCCTCCCAATCCTCCAGGACTTCGGTCGCGACCTGGTC
>JAYVTX010000072.1:0-15258 GCA_043788425.1 Rhodospirillales bacterium | reverse complement strand
GACGCGCCGGGCGGCAAGATGCGGCGCGTGGGTCCGCATGGCATCGATGGCGGGCCCACCGTGTTCACGATGCGCCACGTGTTCGACGCGCTTTTCGCCGACGCGGGAGCTGCTTTCAGCGATCACGTGACGCTGCACCCGGCATCAACCCTCGCCCGGCACGCCTGGGGGCCGGCCCGGCTGGACCTGTTCGCCAACGCCGACGCCTCCGCCGCCGCAATCGATGCGTTTTGTGGTGAGGGCGCCGGCTTCCGCGCGCTAGCGACCGAGGCACGGCGCATGTACCAGGCGCTGGACACCCCGTTCATCCAGGCCCCGCGCCCGACCGCGCTGTCGCTGACCCGCGCCGCCGGGCTGGGTGCGATGCTGGCGATACGGCCGTTTGACACCCTGTGGTCCGCCGTGGGGCGGCACCTGCGCGATCCCCGTCTGCGCCAGCTATTCGGGCGGTATGCGACCTATTGCGGGTCGTCGCCATTCCATGCGCCAGCCACGTTGATGCTGATCGCGCATGTTGAGGCTGCGGGCGTGTGGCGCGTCGCCGGCGGCATGCACGAACTGGCGCGTGCCATGGCAGCGCTGCTGACCCGGCTGGGCGGGACCATTCGCTACGGCGCGGACGTGGCCCGCATCGACGTGGTGGCCGGACGCGCGGCAGGTGTGGCGTTCCAGTCCGGTGAGGGCCTGGCTGCCGACGCCGTCGTACTCAACGGCGATCCGGGGGCGCTGGCGGCTGGGCTGTTCGGACCATTAGCAGAGCGTGCGGCAGGGGTAGCATCGGCCCCACGCTCGCTATCGGCCGTAACCTGGGCCGGCATGGCCACCGCAACCGGCTTTCCCCTTGCCCATCACAGCGTCTTCTTCTCCCCCGATTACCGGGCGGAGTTCGCGTCGCTCGACCAGGGCCAGATCCCCGCCGTGCCCACAACGTACATCTGCGCCCAAGACCGTACCGATGATGGTCTTGGCAATACGGACGGCCCCGAGCGCGTGCTGGTCCTGATCAACGCACCCCCCATTGGCGACCGAGCGGAGACGAGCCCATGCCTGCACCAGACGACGGCACTGCTGGCCCAAAGCGGCCTGAACCTCACGCTGCACGACCCGATCATGACCGGTCCGGCGGAATTCGCCCGCCTGTTTCCAGCGACGAAGGGGGCGCTGTACGGCGCGCCGACCCACGGTCCGATGGCGAGTTTTCGCCGCCCGGGGTCGCGGACGGCCCTGCCGGGTTTGTATCTGGCGGGGGGCGGGACCCATCCGGGGGCGGGCGTGCCGATGGCGGCGCTGTCGGGCCGGCTTGCGGCAGCCGCGACGCTGGCGGACCGCGGTTCGATGGCACGGTCCCGCCCGGTGGGTATGCGTGGTGGTACGTCGATGCGCTGAGCGATGATGGTGCCCACGGCCTGACGATCATCGCCTTCATCGGCAGCGTATTCAGCCCGTATTACGCGTGGTCCCGCCGCCGCGGCACCGGCCTGCCCCAAAACCATGTCGCGGTGAACGCCGTCCTGTATCGCCCGGGCGGCACGGGTAAGCGTTGGGCCATGACGGAGCGGGGGTCGGCATCGCTTACAACCAGCGCACACCACCTGCAGATCGGGCCAACGGCGTTGGACTGGGACGGCACATCGCTTACGATCGCTTTGGACGAACTGACCCTGCCCATCCCCCGCCGGCTGTGCGGCACGATCAGGGTCCGGCCCGGTGCGATCACATCGCGGGCATTCACGCTCGACCCGGCCGGACGGCACCGCTGGTCGCCCATCGCCCCAGTTAGCCGGGTGGAGGTCACGTTGACCCACCCGGACCTGCGCTGGTCCGGCCCCGGCTATTTGGATACCAACGAGGGCGACGCCCCACTCGAACAAGATTTTCGCGACTGGGATTGGTGTCGTACGCCAACCGGCACGGGTGCCACGATCCTGTACAACGCCCGCCGGCGCGATGGTTCGGATCAGGCATTGGCGCTGCGGGTGGCTCAAAATGGGACCATCGAAACCCTAGCCCCGCCGCCGCCCGCCGCCCTGCCCCGGACGCTGTGGCGCATGCCACAATCTACCCGCGCCGATGCGGGCTCGACGCCCCGGCTGCTGCATCGGCTGGAGGATACGCCATTCTACGCCCGGTCGGTCCTGCAAACCCGGCTGTTCGGGGTCGATGCCGTCGCCGTGCATGAGGCGCTATCGCTCGACCGGTTTGCGGCACCCTGGACGCAAGCGATGCTGCCCTTCCGCATCCCACGGCGAGCGTTTTAGTTTTTAAAGCCCCGCCACTGAGAACGATGGTACTGTGGAGGGACACCGTGGCGCGCTGGAAGTCGCGAATTGACCGGCGACTACACATTGCGGGAGCGATCATCCTCCGCTGCCTGCCGGATCGCGCGCCTAGTCCGTACCAGCTCCCACACCAGCATCGCGAGCAGGATCAGAAACAGGATCCCCCACTCGAACTGCGCGATCGATGTCACGCGCGACCCCGAGACGGTTGGGCGTCGATGCGGGCAAACAGGGTGCATAGCCACACGATGCGGCCCGCTATGCCGCCAGGACCTGGGCCGGCGCGGGGTACCGCGGCTACGGCAGACACCAAATGCTGTGTGGCCGCCAGCGCCGGGCGGGGCGGTGCCACGATGGGCCAGGCGGCGCGGACGGTGCTACGCGCGACCAAAGCCAGCTTTGTGGTGGCGGGCACGACGGCGCGCCGGGTCACGCTGTCGCAGCCATGGCGGACCACGCGTCGCCCGATTTCCCGATACAGCAACGCGGCCGCACCAATGCCCGGCCGGCAATCGCGGGGCAGCAGGGCAATGCCGGGGATGGCGCGCTGGTACGTCGCCTCTGCCACCGTCAGTAGCCTGTCGATACAGTGGGCCAGGGCCGGGCTATGCACCGGGTCGCGGAGCCATGTTCCGGGATCGACTCCAGCCTCCGTCAGCCAATCCGTGGGTAGATAGAGCCGGCCGGCCCGCGCGTCCTCACCCACATCCCGGGCGATGTTACTCAGTTGCATGGCCACGCCCAAATCGCAGGCGCGCGAAACCGCTTCTGCACCCGTGGCCCCCATCAGGACGGCCATCATCGCGCCGACGGTGCCGGCGACGCGGGCGGCGTAGTCCAGCAGATCGGGCAGCGTGGCGTAGCGGCGGCCAGCATGGTCCCAGGCAAAACCCTCCAGCAGTGCATCCAACAGCGCGCGCGGCAAGCCGTGTTCGCGGACGACGCGGGCTAGCGCGCGGTCGGGCGCATGGGCGATACCCGGCGGCACACACCCGGCATAGATGGCGTCCAACCGCGCATGCAGAACGTCCGGGCCGGCATGCGCTTCGTCGATAAGATCGTCTGCGACGCGGCAAAAAGCGTATAATGCGCTGGCTGGCTCATGCACCCGGGCCGGCAGCATGCGCGCGGCGGCGTCGAACGAGCGGGAGCCACCGCGCAGCAGGTCCCGGCAGGCAGCCAGGTCGCCGCGATGATCGGGCCGCCACTCAGACATGCGCGGCCGCTGGAACAACGCTATCGAGTACCTTGGCGGAGCACAGCACACCCGGCAGGCCTGCGCCTGGGTGAGTACCTGCGCCGACGATAAACAGGTTCCGCACATCCTCGCTCCGGTTATGCGGGCGGAACCAGGCGGATTGCGTCAAAATCGGTTCCATCCCAAACGCAGCACCCCGAAAGCTAGACAGACGATCCTGGAAGTCCTGGGGCGTCAACACGCGCGATGTCACGATCGCCTCGCCCAGCCCCGGTAAGATGGTGGCCGCCAACGCAGCCTCAACCCGCTGACGGTACGTTTCGGCGAATACCGGCCAGTCCGTGCCGCTAGCCAGATGCGGCACCGGGCTCAGGACATAAAATGAGTCGTGACCAGGCGGTGCCATCGCCGGGTCAGTGGCGGTTGGGCGATGTAGATAGAGGCTGAAATCGTCGGCGACGACGTGGTTGCGGAATATGTCATCCAGCAATCCGCGATAGCGGGGGCCCAGCAGGATCGTGTGATGCGCCACGTCCTCATACTGGCGGCTGGTTCCGAAATACCAGACGAATAGGCTCATGGAATAACGCGACCGCTCGATCCGCCGGTCCGTCCAAACCCGGCGGTGTTCTGCCGCGACCAGCGTGCGGTATGTGGTGGCGCTGTCGGCATTGCTGACGACGATGGCGGCCGGCAGATGCGTGCCGTCGGCCAGATCAACGCCTGTCGCCGCCCCGTTCTGCACCCTGATACGTTCGACCCGGGCATTGCAGCGCACGGTCCCACCCTGACCCTCGATCAGCCCGACCATGCCGGTTACCAGCGCACCGGTGCCGCCCATGGCGTAGTGGACGCCCCATTGCCGTTCCAGGAACGCGATCAGGGCATAGATGGCGCTCGCCGCAAACGGGTTACCGCCGACCAGCAGCGGGTGAAAACTCAGTGCCTGCCGCACGCGCGGGTCGCTGATGTGCTTCGCGACCAGGCTATGGACGCTGCGATACCCCTCCAGACGAATTAGCGCCGGGGCGACCCGCGCCATATCCGTCCAATGGTCGAACGGGACGGCCCCGAGTTGTTCGAACCCGACCCGGTAGATGGCAGCGCTGGCAGCCATGAACCGCTCGTAGCCCGCGACATCGGCCGGGCAAAAGCGCGCGATTTCGGCCCGCATGGCGTCGGCGTCGCCCGAATAGTCGAACACTGCGCCGTCATCGAACCGGATCCGATAGAAGGGGGCGACGGGTACCAACGTCACATCATCGGCGACGCGGCGTCCGCACAGCGCCCATAGCTCGTCCAACAGAAATGGTGCGGTGACGATCGTGGGCCCGGCGTCGAACGTAAACCCATCCTGCCGGTAGACGTAGGCCCGGCCGCCCGGTGCGTCGAGCTGTTCCAAGACCGTGACCCGGTACCCACGCGCACCGAGCCGGATTGCCGCGGCTAGCCCGCCAAAGCCGCTACCAATGACGACGGCGTGCGGACGGTCAGTCGAAACGGCGGCTGGTCGGGACGGGGCGAGGGTTGCGAACACCGTTAGAGTGTAAACGCATCCTGACAGATGTGGGAAGACGGTTTCAGGTCCACGACGCGTTTATCCGCTTGCCAAAAATCGCCCCACCCTAAACGGGAAGGGCGGCAAGCAACGCATCGACCCCGGTCCGGGTGCACCAGTTGCCAAACCCTTCATCCGGCGTTCGCCCCGCGACCCAGGCGCCAAAAAGCGGCTCTAGCGTTGCACCGATGGCGTCGGCTGGCACCTTCTCCACCAGTTTGAACGACAGGCGCGTCCCCTCGAAATCGCCGCCGACGAATAGGGCGTACTGGCCCGGCACGCGTCCGACGAGGCCGATATCGCCGGCATAGGGGCGCGAACACCCGTTCGGGCAGCCGGCGATGCGCAGGCTGATGCGTTCGTGCAGCGCGCCATGGGCCGACAGCGCCGCCTCGACCTGGGCCACGATCTTAAGGCGAACACGTTCCGCCTCCGTCAGCGCCAGGCCGCAGAATGGCAGCGATGTGCACGCCAGCGCCCAGCGGGACACCGGGCTCAGCGTATCGGCGGGCACCACGCTAGCGGCGGCCAGGATAGCGTCGACCGCCGCGCGGTCACCGGGCAGAATATTGGTCAGCAGCACGTCCTGCTGGGCCGTGAACACCGGGTCGGTGCCGAACCGGGTCACGACGCTTCGCAGTGCGTCACGCAACAGACCCTCGATCCGGCCGGCATTGACCGGAACGCCAAGCCACCAGCGGCCATCACCCTGCTCGTGCCAGCCCAGCAGTTCCGGCACCTGGAACGCCGGCAGGTCACGTGGCGCAGCCAGGGCCAGGGCGTAATCGGTGCGCAGCGTCGTCTGCACCCATTCCAGGCCATGGTCGTCTACCACGTATTTCAGCCGCGCCCGGCGCCGGTTGGTGCGGTCGCCATGGTCACGCTGCAGCCCAATGACGGCGACTGTCGCGTCCCACAGCTGGTCTGCGGCCACAAATCCCACGGCCGAGGCGATGCGTGGGTATGTCCGGGGATTGTTGTGCGTCATTCCCTGCCCGCCGCCGACATACAGCTGGTAGCCGGCCAGGATGCCGTCCTCGTAAACGGCCACGAACCCAAGATCGTTCGCCAGCACGTCGATCGTGTTGTCGTCCGGATGGATCAGGCCGATCTTGAACTTCCGTGGCAGGTAGGTCGCGCCATACACCGGCTCCGGCGCGTCATCCTGCGCTTCCTCATCGAGAAATATTTCATAGTAGCCGCGGGCCTGGGGCAGTAGGCGTTCAGACAGCATGGCGGCGTCCGATTGCAGCTGGCCATGGATCGCGTCGCGCCGGGGGGCGGCAGTGGTCATCACGTTGCGCACCACATCGCCACAGGCGGCGTAGGTGGTCATCAGCGCGTGGTTGATGGCCGCGATCTCGGGCTTCAGGTCGCCGATCGTGGTGCCGTGGAACTGGATACCCTGGCGCGAGGTTATTTTCAGCGTGCCATTGGCGTACTGCCCGGCAATCCGGTCCAACGCCAGATATTGTGCGGCCGTCATGACCCCGGCGGCCGCGCGGACGCGGACCATGAATTGCCATTCCTTATCGAGGCCCGCCTGCTTGCGTGGCGTCGCCGTGTCGCGGTCGAACTGTTCGTACGTACCGTGGAATTTCAGTAGGTTGTACGTCCCCTCCGACACACCGCCGCGGGGTGTTGTGAGCAGCTCCTCCGCCACCGTGCCACGTAGGCCTCGGCTGCCGGCCTTCAGGGTTTCTGCGCCACTCAGGGCTGAGATGTTTGTGTCCATCAGTGGCAAGTGACCAGTATGCCCCGCGGGACAAGGCAGGGGGGTGCAGTTTGGTTCAACCTTCCCCGGGGAACCCGCGTAGCAGAACGGTTCATCCGCGTTGGCAGATTTCGCGATGTCGCTATTCCCGGCAGTTCCAGGCACCGATCAGGGCGGTAACCCAATGTAGTTCTCGGCGATCCCGCGTTGGGCGGCTTCCGACTGGCGGATGTATTCGATCTCCGCCCGCTGCATCTTACGGCCGAACGCGTCCGTGTCGGGAAAGCGGTGGGTGACGCCGGTGAACCACCAGCTGAAGCGCTCCACTTTCCACACGCGCGCCAGTGCCTGTGCGGAATAAGTGTCTAGCGCCGCCTCCGACCCTGTCCGGTAGTACGTAGCCAGCGCGTCGGCCAGCAGGCCCACATCGGCGGCGGCCAGGTTGAGGCCCTTG
This sequence comes from Rhodospirillales bacterium, assembly GCA_043788425.1. GTDB lineage: Bacteria > Pseudomonadota > Alphaproteobacteria > Acetobacterales > Acetobacteraceae > JANPPS01. The sequence continues at coordinate 8,055 of JAYVTX010000072.1, read as the reverse complement.
GCCCCCGTTGGCGGTACAATATGCGCCGCGTCCCCGGCCAGGAATAGGCGCCCGTAGCGCATCGGCTCCGTCACGAATGACCGCAGTGGCGCCACGCTTTTCTCGATCGACGGCCCGCGCACCATGGCCGCCCCGCTGGTGCCCAGGCGCACGGCCAGCTCGTCCCAGACCGCGTCATCGGGCCAGGCAGCCGGGTCGGTGCCGGCAGGGACCTGGATGTAATAGCGGCTGCGGGTGGCGCTGCGCATGGACGCCATGGCGAAGCCGCGGCCGTGGTTGCTGTAGATCAATTCGTGGTCGCAGGGCGGCACGTCCGCCAAAATGCCGAGCCAGCCGAACGGATAGACCCGCTCGTACTCCATGCGCACCGTGTCGGGGATCGCGGCCCGGCTGACGCCATGGAACCCGTCGCAGCCGGCAATCACGTCGCAGGTTATCGTGTGGTTCACGCCATCGCGTTCGTAGGTGACGGACGGCGCGCGGCTATCGACGCCATGCAGCGCCACGTGCCCCGCCCCGAATACCAGGCTGTCCGGGTCGCGGGCCAGCACGGCGGCGATCAGGTCCTTTGTCACCTCCGTCTGGCCATAGACGGTCACATGCGCGCCGGTCAGGGCCGCGAGGTCGATGCGGAACGCGTCACCATCCAATGCAAGGCTGAACCCGCTATGGGGCAGGCCCTCCCGGTGCAACCGCGCACCCACGCCGGCGCGGTCCAACAGGGCAACGGTGTTGCGTTCCAGGACACCGGCCCGGATGCGGCGCTCTACGACCGCGCGGGGGCGGCGTTCCAGCACCAGGCTGGCCACGCCTTCGTGGTGCAATAATTGACTGAGGAGCAGCCCGGCTGGGCCACCGCCGATGATGCAGACGGGAATGTGCATGGGCTTGTGTAGCGTCCGTGGGGTAGCGCAGCAATTAGAGAGCCTCGTCACTAGCGCACGAGCCGACCGAAGTTATCGGCTCCCGGCCCGGCTGCAAACGCAGGCATGGGCGGCGCGGATGGGGCGCAGCTTCACCATACCTTCCGAGCATCGTTTTGCATCGGACGGTGGATTGGACGCGGGCGCGTCAAACGTGCAAGGGTTTTGGACGTCATGCGACCGGGCACGAAGCCTGGCTTATCCGGGAAAGGTCTGTACCGATGGGCATCCTCTCACGCCGCAGCTTTGGTGGCCTCGCCGCCTCCACGCTCGCCATGCCGGCCGTCGCGCAATCCGGCGGGGTGCCGCTGAAGGTCGGGCTGATGCTGCCCTATTCCGGTACGTTCGCGCAGTTGGGTGAGAACATTACAACGGCGTTCGAGCTGCATCTGGCCGAGCGCGGTGGAAAGTTGGGCGGCCGGCCGATAACCATCATCAAGCTGGACGACGCGTCGGACCCGGCCGCAGCACCGCAAAACGTTAACCGGCTGCTCAGCCGGGACAAGGCGGACGTGCTGGTCGGCACCGTACACTCCGGCGTGGTGATGGCGCTGGTGCAAGCCAGCCGGGAAAAGGGCGTGCCGCTGATCATTCCCAACGCCGGCAACGTTGCCGCATCGCGCGATTTGTGCGCCGAAAGCGTGTTCCGTACGAGTTTCACGAACTGGCAGCCGGCCTATGGCATGGGCAAGGCGCTTGCGGCCACGGGGGTCAAACGCGCGGTCTGGGTGACGTGGGACTATGCGGCCGGCAATGAGTCGGCGGAGGGTTTTCGCGATGGCCTGAAGTCCGGCGGGGCCGAATTGGTCACCATACTGAAGCTGCCGTTCCCCGAAACCAACTTCCAGCCCATCCTGGCGCAGCTGCCCGGCATGGACATACAGGCGGTCGGCGCGTTCTTCGCTGGCGGTGGCGCGGTCCAGTTCGTGCGCGACTATGCGGCGGCCGGGCTACGGGACAAGCTACCCCTGTGCGGATCGGGCTTCCTGACCGAAGGGACACTCGGCCCACAAGGTGCGGCGGCGGAGGGTATCCGCACCTGCCTGCATTACGGCGATGGCCTGGACCTGCCAAAAAACACGGCCTTCCGTGCCGCCTTCCGGGCAAAGGCCGGGCGGGAGGCGGATGTGTACGCCGTGCAGGGCTACGACGCGGCGCAGCTACTGGCCGTGGGGCTGGACGCGACAAAGGGCGATGTGGAGGCTGACAAGGCGCTGTTCGCCGCCATGCGCGCCGCCAAGATCGATAGCCCGCGCGGCATGTTCACCCTGTCGGCTGGACGCAGCCCGGTACAGAACATCTACCTGCGTGAGGCCAAGGGCGGCCAGAACCGCGTGATCGGCATCGCGGCCGAGGCGCTGGCAGACCCGGGCACAGGCTGCAAGCTGGCGTGACCGCAGGCGGCGTTCTTGTCCAGATTCTGAATGGGCTGCAATACGGGCTGCTGCTGTTTCTGATCAGCAGCGGCCTGACCCTGATTTTTGGCGTGCTGGGGGTCATCAATCTGGCCCATGGCAGCCTGTTTATGGTCGGCGCCTACGTCACGTTCCTGGTCGCGCAGGCGGGATTTGGCCTGTGGCTATCCTTGCCATTGGCAATGCTGGGTGGGGCCGCGCTGGGCGTCGCCCTGGAACGCGGACTGTTTCGGCGGTTTTACCATCGCGCGCATTTGGACCAGGTCCTGCTGACGTTCGCGCTGATTTTGCTGTTCGAGGAAGCGCGCTCCGCCATTGCCGGTAATGATTTCCACAGCGTGCCGGTGCCCACCTGGCTGGACGTGCCCGTGCCGATCGCGGCCGGATTTGCGTATTCGGCGTACCGGCTTGCCGTGCTGGCAGCCTGCCTGGCGGTCGCGGGGGCCATGTTCTGGGTGATCGAGCGAACGCGCGCCGGGGCAGCTATCCGGGCGGCAGCAGAAAAGCCGGAGATGGTGGATCTGCTCGGCCTCGATGCACGGGGGGTACACATGCTCGTTTTCGGCGTGGGCACGGCGCTGGCGATGCTGGGGGGTGCGTTGGCGGCGCCGCTATACTCGGTCTATCCGGGAATGGGGGATGGGTTCCTTATTATCTCGTTCGTGGTGGTGGTCGTGGGCGGGCTCGGGTCGGTCGCCGGCGCGTTCTGGGCGGCGTTGCTGATCGGGTTGGTGGATACGCTGGCAAAGGTGTTTGTGCCGGTCGGCGCCGGGGCGGCGGTATACGTGCTGATGGCGGCGGTACTGCTGTGGCGTCCGGCCGGGCTATTCGGGGCGGCCCGCGCGTGAGGGTTGCGGGGCGCGGCGGACATTGTGCCCTGGCCGCCGGCGCGGTCCTGATTGCATCGGCCCCCTATTACGCCACACCGTATCAGGTCGGGTTTCTGGCCACGACGCTGGTAGCGGCGCTGTTCGCCCTAAGTTTGCAGGTGCTGGTCGGGGCGGCGGGCATGGTCAGCCTGGGCCATGCGGCGCTGTTTGGCGTGGGCGCATACGTGGTGTGGTTTCTGACACCGGGCGCGGGCGCCGCCAGTATCATGCTCACACTGCCCGGCGCGGCGCTGGCGGGGGCATTGGTGGCCGGTGCGATCGGGGCGCTGGCGTTGCGGACGCGCGGCTTCTTTTTCCTGATGACCACGCTGGCATTCGGCCAGATGGTGTTCTTCATCTTCCACGATACGGCCCTGGGCGGCGGCTCGGACGGAGTGTTTATTACCCGGCCCGCGCTGGGCATCGGCGAGTGGGTGTGGGACGTGCCCCGGCGGCAGCGCCCGGCCGTGCTGCTATGGCTGAACCTTGGTCTACTGGTGGCCATGTACGTTGTACTGGCCGGGTTGATGGGCACGCTGTTCGGCCGCGCGCTGCTGGGCATTCGCGCCAACGAGCACCGGATGGCGGCCCTCGGCCTACCCGCCTACCGGTACAAGCTGGCAGCGTTCGTGCTGGGCGGCGCGTTGGCGGGAATCGCCGGGCACCAATGGGCAATGACGGAGGCGTTTATCAGCCCCGAACTGCTCGGCTGGCACCGCTCGGCGCTGGCGTTGCTCGCTATCGTGCTGGGCGGCGCGGGCTGGCTGCACGGCCCGATCCTGGGTGCGCTGGCGTTTGCGGTCCTGGGTGAGGTTGCGGGTTTGGTGACGGAGCGGCAGCACTTGGTCGAGGGCCTGGTCATCCTGGGTGTCGTGCTGGCATTGCCCCAGGGCCTGGCCGGGCTACGCATGCGGGTCCAGTCATGACGGCATTGCTGGTGGCCGACGGGTTGGTGCGGCGGTTTGGCGGCCTGGCGGCGGTGGGCGGCGTGTCGCTGGCGTTGGAACGCGGGTGCCTGCACGCGGTCATCGGTCCGAACGGCGCGGGCAAAAGCACGCTGGTCAATCTGCTATCGGGCGAACTGGCCCCCAGCGCCGGGTCCATTCACATCGCCGGTCACGACGCCGCCGGCTGGCCCGCCTGGCGCTTCGCCCGCGCCGGGGTGGGCCGGAGTTTTCAGCGCACCAACGTGCTGCACGACATGACCGTGCGCGAGAACGTTCGCCTTGCCGCGCAGATCGGCTGCACGCCGCCGGGCCGCCTGCTGCGCCGGGCCAGCCGCGAGGCGGAGCCGCAGCGCCGGGCCGATGCCGCCCTGGAACGCGCTGGATTGCCGGACCGCCTGGACCGTCCAGCGGGGGTGCTCAGCCACGGCCAGCTGCGCCAGCTTGAGATTGCGATGGTGCTGGCGACGGCGCCGCAAATCCTGCTGCTGGACGAACCCCTGGCGGGCATGGGGCCGGAGGAGGCAGAGCGGATTTCCCTCCTACTTCGCACACTGGCCCAGGACCATGCGCTGCTGCTGATCGAGCACGACATGGACGTGGTTTTCGCCGTGGCCGATCAGGTAACGGTCATGGTCGACGGGCTAGTGCTGGACCAGGGTCCGCCCGCGCACATCCGCGCCAGTGTACGGGTGCGCGACGCCTATCTGGGCCACGCATGACCCACATTCTGCAAGCAATAGGCCTGCACACTTATTACGGTGCCAGTCACATCCTGCGCGGCGTCGATCTGGATGTGGTGCCCGGCCAGGCCATCGGGCTGATGGGCCGCAACGGCATGGGTAAGACAACGCTGATCCGCACGCTGCTGGGCCTGATCGCCCCGCGCCAGGGACAGATCTTGCTGGACGGCGTTGACGCGGCCCGCCTGCCGCCCCACGCCCGTGCCCGCGCCGGCATTGCCACCGTGCCAGAGGGACGGGGCGTGTTCGCGTCACTCTCAGTGCGCGAAAACCTGCTGCTCGCCGCCCGGCCCGGCGCAGACGGTACCGTACGCTGGCCGCTCGATCGCGTGCTGTCCGTCTTTCCGCGCGTGGCCCAGCGGATCAGCCATCGCGGCGGCCAGCTTTCGGGCGGCGAGCAGCAGATGGTCGCCATCGGCCGGGCGCTGATGACCAGCCCGCGATTGCTGATTTTGGATGAGGCGACAGAGGGCCTGGCCCCCCTGATCCGCGACGAGATCTGGCGCACGATCGCCCTCATTCGCGCGGATGGCATCGCGACCCTAGTCGTGGACCGCACCGTCGCATCCGTCCTGAGTGTCGTGGACCGCGCGACGGTGCTGGTGAAAGGTCAGGTCGCGTATGATGGCGCGCCCGCGACGCTACAGGCCGACCCGGCGCTGCTTGGTCGCTATCTCGGCGTGTGATGAATGCCCGTTACTGTTTCGCCAGCGTCCGTTCCGATGTGCGCCCGAGCAGATAGAGCGACACGACCAGGATCAGGATCAGTCCGCCGATCACGGACAGCTCCAGCATGGCACCCTTGATGATGGCCTCATTCTCAGGTCCCCAGCCGCCGGGCTTCGTCGCCTCCGACGTTTGTAAGGTGATGACCAGCACGCGCCGGATGGAGGCGATCAGGCCCACGATCAAAAACGGCTCCGGCGTCAGCCCGCCCGTGCGGATGGAGGCGCGAACGGTATGCAGCACCTCCACCAGCAACAGGACAAACAACAGCCGGTCGATGATCGACAGGATCGGTTCGGTCCCGGTCATGTGGCGAAAGCCAGTCCATAGCTGGATGACGACGTCGCCCAACGCCAGGACTGTCGCGACAGACAGCAGCACGCCGAGCGCGATGTAGACCAGGTGTTCGACATAGCCGAACGCACCCGTGGCGAGCCGGACCAACGCGCCGTCTTCCTTCCTGTCGGGCAAGCAATGTCTCCGTCTACGCATCGCGACCGTAGTGTCGGCCGGTGGCAAGCGCAACCAAAGTACGCTTGTCGCTGCGGGACTGGTCACGCCGCCGATACCGCACAGGTCTGGAACAACTACGGCTTGGACAAAGCAGGATCGGGCCGGTATCTTTCGGCGAAAGCAGGTACCACGACCCAGCACCGGAGGAACGGCGATGCTAGACTCATTGCACACAACGCTCGACACTGCCGTAGAAGACGATGCCGCCACCGGTATGTTCCGCTGCCGGCGCAACATCTTCACCGATCCCGAAATCTTCGAGCTTGAGATGAAGCATATCTTCGAGGGCAATTGGATCTACCTGGCCCATGAGAGCCAGATCCCCAACGTGAACGACTATTTTACGACGGTGATGGGCCGGCAGCCGATCTTCATCGCGCGCAATAAACAGGGCCAGCTGAACGCGTTCATCAACGCCTGCAGCCACCGGGGCGCGATGTTGTGCCGGCATAAAAAGGGTAACAAGGCCGCGTATACCTGCCCGTTTCATGGGTGGACGTTTAACAACTCGGGCAAATTGCTGAAGGTGAAGGACGCCGAGGGTGCCGGGTATCCGGACAGCTTCAACAAGGACGGCAGCCACGACCTGACGAAGGTGGCGCGGTTTGAAAGTTATCGCGGCTTCCTGTTCGGCAGCCTGAATGCCGACGTGCTGCCGCTAGCCGATCATCTAGGGGAGGCGGCAAAGATCATCGATATGATCGTAGACCAGGCCCCGGATGGGCTGGAGGTTGTGCGTGGTGCCAGCAGCTATGTGTATGACGGCAACTGGAAGCTACAGACTGAAAACGGGGCCGACGGCTATCACGTCAGCTCCGTCCATTGGAATTACGCGGCCACGACCAACCGTCGCAAGACACAGGCGGTCGCGGACCAGGTACGCGCCATGGATGCCGGCAGTTGGGCCAAGCAGGGCGGGGGCTTCTACTCGTTCGAACACGGGCATCTGCTGTTGTGGACCAAGTGGTCCAACCCGGAAGATCGGCCCAACTTCGATAAGCGGGACGAATACATCGAAAAGTTCGGCCAGGCGCGGGCGGATTGGATGATCGGGCGCAGCCGCAATTTATGCGTCTATCCGAATGTCTATTTGATGGACCAGTTCAGCAGCCAGATCCGCACCTACCGCCCGATCGCCGTCGATAAGACGGAGGTTACGATCTACTGCATCGCCCCCAAGGGAGAGTCCGACGCCGCCCGCAGCCACCGCATCCGGCAATATGAGGACTTCTTCAACGCAAGCGGCATGGCGACGCCGGACGATCTGGAGGAGTTTCGGTCGTGCCAGATCGGCTATGGCGGCTCGGCCGCACCCTGGAACGACCTATGCCGCGGTGCCGCGCACTGGATCACAGGTCCGGACGAGGCAGCGGCGGCGGTAGGCCTGAACCCGTTGCTAAGTGGGGCTAAAACCGAAGACGAGGGCCTGTTCGCCGTTCAGCACAAGTACTGGATGGACACGATGGTCAAAGCCACCAGCACGTAATGACGTTCACGATCGAAGACGCACGCCAGTTCCTATACCGTGAGGCCCGATACCTGGACGATAAGGATTGGGACGCTTGGCTCGCCCTCTATGCCCCCCACGCCCAATTCTGGATGCCATCCTGGGACGATGACGACCAGCTGGTCACCGACCCGATGCGGGAAGTCTCGCTGATCTACTATCCGCACAAGGGCGGGTTGGAGGACCGGGTATTCCGCATTCGGACGGAGCGCAGCAGTGCAACCAGCCTGCCAGTGCCGCGGACGTCGCATAACATCAATAATGTTGAAATTGTCGAGCAGACCGAGGCGGAAACCAAACTGCGCTACACATGGTTTACGTTGAATTTTCGATACAAGACAGTCGATACTTATTTCGGGACAACATTTACCACGATCGATACAGCGGCCGCACCGCTGATTACCAACAAGAAGGT
>JAYVTX010000071.1:0-3865 GCA_043788425.1 Rhodospirillales bacterium | reverse complement strand
ATGACGGGATAGCCCACGCCGATCTGGTCGCTTTGCCGCCAGGCCATCACAATCTCATCCCGCAACTCCGACGCCCCGGCGGCCAGCCGTGCCGTGACCAACGACAGCTCCGCGGGGACTGCGCTGCGGTACAGGTCCGGGCGGTCGCCAGCGCCGCCTGCCTCATACACCTCGATCAAGTGGGACAGGGTTTCAAGCAGATAGGCCGGCGCACGCTGTTCGATCGGGCAGCCGCAGTCCCGCGGCGGGGTCATGGCAGCCTCGACCGCGGTAAAGTCGACGAAGCGGCGCACGAACGCGCCCTCAAACGGGCCGTGGATGGCGTAGTTGGTGTAGCCGTTCGGGTTCGGGTATTTGCCCCAGCCGTTGAAGTGAACCGACACGTGTAGCGGCTGGCTGCCATCGGCCACGTAATGCGACCAGGTGCCGATGTCGCGCACGATCAGCCGCTCGCGAATGGCGATCCCGCGGGTAAACCAGGCCCGGTCCGCATCGGTACGCGCCTGCGTCAGCCCGACCTGCATCACGCGCCAGATACCGAAATCTTTCCGGATTTGCTGGAATCCGTCCATGATTACGTAGGGCAAATACCCGGCCGTGTACTGCGTCTGACCGCCCTGGCGCTGCAGCGTGTCATACGCCTCCCGCGTGGCAGGCAAATTTGCCAGGTTCACGGTTCCACCCAGTATCGTGCCGTCCTGATCCGCGTCGATATAGTGGCCGGGATCACGGTCGCTATCATGCGCGGTAGGCGCGGTTTGCAGCCGGCTGGTCCCGCCTGTGATAACGCCCGTCCCGCGGCTAAGGTCCGGTTCCGCGCCCAGCTCTGCCAGCTCCGGCCCGGCTGCCTGCACGAAAGCCGGCAAATCGCCGGGCAAATGGCGCACGGCCATCGCTGTCAGTTGCACATGCCCGGTGTGGCCCCAACCAAATGCCTGGCCGCACGCGAGCACACCCGCCACCACGGCCACGCTACTCCACCGCTTTTGCATTTCGGTTCCTTCGTTTACGATCATGGCAAATGGGAGGCTACAACGGGGATGGCGCACGCGCTCTCGCTAGAGACAGTGACGGTCGCGTTTGGCGACTATACAGTCGTTGCCAGCACGGATTTGCATGTGGAGCAGGGTGAATTCGTGTCGGTCGTGGGGCCGACCGGGTGTGGCAAGTCGACGCTGCTGAACCTGGCCGCCGGGCTACGTGCGCCCAATACGGGCGTGGTGCGGGTGGGCGGCGTGCCTTTGCGGGGATTGAACCGGCAGGCGGGGTACCTGTTTCAGGGCGAAAGCCTGATGCCGTGGCGGACGGCGCGGGACAATGTGGCCGCCGGGCCGGAGTTTTCGGGCCAAAGCCGGGCGGCGGCGCGGGCGGCAGCCGATGCCTGGCTTGGCCGGGTCGGGCTGACCGGGCATGGGGCCAAGTACCCGCATCAGATGTCGGGCGGCATGCGCAAACGGGCCCAGTTGGCACAGACGTTGGTAATGGACCCGCCGATCCTGCTGATGGACGAGCCGTTTTCCGCGTTGGACGTACAAACGCGGCTGATGATGGAGAACGAGCTGTTGCGGCTTTGGGAAAGCGGCAGCGCGACAGCGCGCGAGCGCACTGATGGAAGCGGCAGTGCAGGTGCGCGCGAGCGTTCAACAAGCGGCAGCGCGACAGCGCGCGAGCGCCCTGATGGGAGCGGCAGCGCAGTTGCGCGCGAGTACGATGTAGGCAATGGCGCGAAAAAGTCGGTGCTGTTCATCACCCATGACCTGGAGGAGGCGATCAGCCTGTCCGACCGTGTGATCGTGCTGAGCGCCGGGCCCGCGACCACACCGATTGCAGAGTTCGCGATCGACCTGCCCCGCCCGCGCGACGTGGCGGAAATCCGCCTCACGCCCGCATTCCAGCATTTGCAGGAGCAGATCTGGTCCGTGCTGCGGGCCGAGGTTCTGCGCGCCTACCAGGCAGGCCTTGCCGCATGATCACAGCAGCGCGGTTGGCGATCGGGCTAGTGTTGCTTGGGCTGTGGCAGCTGGGTAGCGCCACCGGCGTGCTTTCGCCATTATTCTTTGGGCATCCGCGCGCCATTGCCGACGTGATTGGCACTTGGTTCGGCACCGGCTTCATCTGGCCGCATTTGGCCACCACGATCGCCGAGACCCTGATGGCGTTTGCGACCGGCACCTCGGCCGGAGTGCTGGCCGGCTTGTGGCTCGGGCTATCACCCCGCACACAGGCGGTGCTGGATCCGTATATCAAGGCGGCCAACGCGATGCCCCGCGTCATCCTGGCACCCATATTCGCCATGTGGTTCGGCCTGGGTATGGCGAGCAAGGTGGCGCTGGGCTTCACGCTCGTATTCTTCATCGTGTTCTTCAACGTGCTGCAGGGCGTGCGTGAGGTGTCGCCAACCGTGCTGAATGCCACCCGCATGCTGGGCGCCAACCGGCGGCAACTGATACGCCACGTGTATCTGCCGGCCGCGCTGGCGTGGGTGTTCAGCTCGCTCCATGTATCGGTCGGTATGGCGTTCGTGGGCGCCGTGATTGCGGAGTACCTGGGCAGTGCGCGGGGGGTCGGATACCTCATTTTACAGGCGGAAGGGGTGTTTGACGTCGACACCGTGTTTGCCGGCATCGTCGTCCTGACCGGTTGCGCCCTGGTGCTGGACGCTTGCGTAACAATCGCCGAAACCCGGCTGCTGGTGTGGCAGCCGCGCGCCGACATCCCCCGCGATACCTGAAGGATCCCCACGCATGATCACCCGCCGCGCCACGCTACTTGCCCCCCTGGTCCTTGCACCCACGGTCCTTGCCAGCCCTGCCATCGCGCAAACCCGCCTTCAGGTCCGGATCGCCGGCGGCGGTATCGCGCTGTATGGCTACATGCCGTTCTTCGTCGCCATCGGCCAAAACCTGTTCGCCAAGCACGGGATCGAGGCGGAGGTATCGCAATTCCCCGGCGGGGCCCGGGCGATGCAGGCGCTACTCGGCGGGTCGGCTGACATGGTGTGCGGCTATTACGAACACACGATCCAGCTGGCGGCCAAGGGGGCGAAGCTGACGGCATTTGTGCTGCAAGCCCAGAATAGCGGGCTGGCGCTGGGTATCCGCAAGGAACTAGCGGGTGAGATCAAGACGGTAGCCGACCTGAAGGGGCGCAAGATCGGTGTTTCGGCGCCCGGATCGGCTACGCATTTGTTCGCCATGCAGCTGCTGGTGAAGGCCGGATTGAAGCCGACCGATGCGGCTGCCATCGGCGTTGGTACGGCGCAAACGGCGCAAAGCGCATTCGAGCGCGGCGATATCGATGCACTGTCGTTGTTCGACCCGATCATCAACGATCTGGAGCGTAAGGGCAGCATCGTCCTGCTCGCCGACGCCCGCGACACGGCCGGTACCCAGGCGGTGTTCGGCGGGCCGTACGCATCCGGCTGCCTGTATGCCGACGCCGGTTGGATCCCGAAGAACGAGCCTGCCGTCCGCGGCTGTGCGGCGGCGATCATGGAGGCGGTGACCTTCTTACGGACCGCCACGCCCGATCAGGCCGTTGGCGCACTGGCCGCCGGTATGTGCAGCGTAGGGGTGGAGGTGTGCCAGTCCGCGTTCACGCGCAACCGCGAGGCTTTTCAGCACAAGGGCCGGGTTACGCCCGAAATGGCGGCGACGGTAAAGCGCATGCTGACCAGCTTCGACCCGGCTATTGCGGCGGCGGCGATCGATGCGGGGGCCACGTACACGGACCGGTATTTGCCGGTGTAGCTCACGACGGCGATCATTCCGAGCTGCTTTAAGAGACAATCAGGTTCAGACAAAGTACCCAGGTCGCTTCGGTACATCGAACCATAGAGGATTGCCTCTGCGGAAGTCGACCCGCT
>JAYVTX010000070.1:0-2605 GCA_043788425.1 Rhodospirillales bacterium | reverse complement strand
TCGGCATGGTCATCAACCTCGCCGCCTATTCGACGGAGATTATTCGCGCTGGGATCGAGGCCATCCCGCCCGCGCAGATTGAGGCTGGTGAGGCGTTGGGCTTCACTCGGCTGCAAATCTACCAGCACGTAATCATCCTGCCGGCCATTCAGAAAGTGTACCCGGCCCTATGCAGCCAATTCGTGCTGATGATGCTGGCGTCGTCGATCTGCTCGGCAATATCGGCGACGGAGCTTACGGCTGCCGCGTCGTATGTGCAGTCGCAAAGCTACCGGTCGTTTGAGGTCTATATTGCCGTGACGGTTATCTACCTGCTGCTGGCGCTGGCGTTACGGGGCCTGCTGGCGCTGGTGGGGTTGTGGCTGTTCGGGCGGCGCGTCTCCCGCCGGGTGCTGCGCCCGGTGCCGGCATGATCTTCCGCACCTTCGGCTGGTCGGAGGTTTGGTTCATCGTCCAGTCCGCGCAATGGACGCTGCTGCTGACCGCCATGGGCCTGGTGGGCGGCGGAATTGCCGGGTTCTTCCTGGCCCTGGCCCGCGTGTCGCCGGCGGCGTGGCTGCGGGTGGCGGCTGGCACCTACATTCAGATCGTCCAGGGCATCCCGGTGCTGATGATCCTGTTCTTGTCGTTCTACGGCCTCGGTCTGGCCGGATTTCAGCTACCGCCGATCGTCGCTGCCGGGATCAGCATGACCATCTACGTGTCTGGCTATCTCGGCGAAATCTGGCGCGGCTCTATTCAAGCGGTTCCAAAACCGCAATGGGAAGGCTCGGCCTCGCTGGCCATGACCCGGGCGCAGCAATTTCGGTACGTGATCCTGCCACAGGCGCTGCGCCTGTCGCTGCCATCGACCGTGGGGTTTGCGGTTCAGGTGGTGAAAAATACGTCCATCGCCTCGCTGATCGGCTTTGTTGAACTGGCACGCGCCGGACAGCTGATCAACAACGCAACGTTCCAGCCGTTCCGCGTGTTCATGGTCGTCGCCGCGCTCTATTTCGCGATCTGTTATCCACTGTCGCGCTGGTCGCACCGGTTGGAAAGGAGGCTCCATGCCCGAAGTGCTCATTGAGGCCGTGCATAAGAGCTTTGGCCCGATTGAGGTTCTTAAAGGTGTCTCACTGACGGTCGAAAAGGGTGAGGTCACGGCGCTGATCGGCCGCTCCGGGTCCGGTAAGTCCACGTTGTTGCGCTGCGTGAATGGGTTGGAGACCATCCAGGCCGGCCGGATCGAAATCGCCGGACATACGGTCAGCGCTGACAAGGCGGCGCTGCGCGCGTTACGCCGCGACGTTGGCATTGTGTTTCAAAGCTACAATCTGTTCCCGCATCTGTCGGTCGGCGCCAACATCATGCTGGCACCCCGCATAGTAAAAGACGCGACCCGGGCCGAGACCCGGCGCATTGCCGAAGAAGTCCTGGCGCTGGTTGGCCTATCGGAGAAATTCGACGCCTATCCCGACGAGCTGTCGGGCGGGCAGCAGCAACGCGTTGCCATCGCCCGGTCGCTCGCGATGCGGCCGCGGGTCATGCTGTTCGATGAGGTAACGTCCGCCCTCGATCCCGAGTTGACCGGTGAAGTCCTGGCCGTCATGGAACAGCTGGCGCGGGATGGAATGACGATGCTGCTGGTAACGCATGAAATGGGATTTGCCCGCCGGGTCGCGAGTACGACGGTGTTCATGCACCAGGGCCGCATTCACGAACATGGCCCGTCACGCGCGCTATTCGAACGCCCGTCCACGCCGGAACTGGCGCAGTTCATCAAATCCGACATCAAATAAGGGCTGCCCATGACCATCCATATCCTGCAACTGGCACCCTTGATGCCCGGTCACACAGCCCAACTGGCGGAGCGGTACACCGTACACCGCTACTTTGACGCGCCGGACACGGCGGCGCTGCTGGCAGAGGTGGGACCGCACGTGCGGGGTGTCGTGACCGGTGGCGGCACTGGGATTGCGACCGACGTCGCGGCGCACCTGCCGGCGCTGGAGATCGTGGCTATCAATGGCGTGGGCTATGACAAGGTCGATCTGGGCTATGCGAGGCAGCGCGGCTACCGAGTGACCAACACGCCCGATGTCCTGACGGACGACGTGGCGGACCTTGCGATCGGCCTGACTATCGCAACCATGCGGCAGATGGTGCTGGGCGACCGCCACGTGCGTGATGGCAAGTGGCCGACCGGCGACCTGCCGCTGGGGACCAAAGTATCTGGCCGCCGGTTCGGCATTTTCGGGCTGGGCCGCATCGGCCTGGCGATCGCGCGCCGGTTGGAGCCGTTCGGCGGCACAATCGCCTATGCCTCGCGCACCCGGCAGGACGTGCCCTACGCCTATCACGACAGCCTGTTGGCCCTGGCGGACGCATCCGACGTGCTGATCCTGGCCGTCGCCGCATCGGCTGAGACCCGGGGCGTGGTGGACCGCGCCGTGTTGGAGGCGCTGGGGCCCAAAGGCGTGCTGGTCAATATCGCCCGCGGATCGGTGGTGGACGAGCCGGCGATGGTCGCAGCCCTGGCCGAGGGCCGGCTAGGCGGCGCCGGGCTGGACGTGTTCGCGGACGAACCCCGCGTACCACCGCTGCTTTGGGCGATGCCGAACGT
>JAYVTX010000069.1:0-4552 GCA_043788425.1 Rhodospirillales bacterium | reverse complement strand
AAGGGGTCGTATTCCGACTCGCTGCGACGGGTGAACCCGCTGAGGCCGTTGGGCTGACGCAGTGTGCGGATCCGGTCGCGACGGCCGGTCAGGATCTTGTGCGGGTAGGCCTGGTGTCCAACGTCCCACAGGATACGGTCACGCGGCGTGTCGAACACGGCGTGCAAAGCGACCGTAAGCTCAACCACACCCAGTGACGCACCGAGGTGTCCGCCAGTCGTGCTAACGACGTCGATTGTCTCCGCCCGGAGCTCATCCGCGAGGTCACGCAGCTGTTCAGCCGAGAAGTTTCGCATGTCGGATGGTACGCGTACCCGATCGAGTGTCGGGGTCTGTGGGCGGGTGGGCGGTACGCTCGGGTTCATCGGACCTGTCTGCTCCCGGTTGGCCGCGTCTGGGGCGGCCCGTGGTGGTTGGCGGTCGGTGGCGCAGGAACCACGCCACGCCGAATGAGGCAAGCCGACGACAGTTTTGGCCGACCAAGATTGTTCACACTACTCAAACTGGGGTGTGCGTGCCATACCGCCACGTGCGCAGGCCGAAACTGTGTCTTTGTTGCAACAACGCTCGCCTAGGTCAGCGTCGCCACTCCTTAGACCCAGTAGATCGTTGTATGTTGTCTCGTCGCGGTCGGAGGGTGTTGATGCGGGTTGTTTTGGCTCAGCCACGAGGGTTTTGCGCCGGTGTTGAACGGGCAATCGAGATCGTGGAGCGGGCAATCGCCAAGTTTGGCCCCCCAATCTATGTCCGTCACGAGATTGTGCATAACCGCCACGTCGTCGAGGACTTGCGTCAGCGCGGCGCGGTGTTCGTCGATGAGCTGGACGATATTCCCCCTGGTGCAATGACAATTTTCAGCGCCCACGGCGTGGCAAAGCGGGTTGAGGAAGTAGCCCGCGAGCGCCGGCTACCGGTGATCGACGCAACCTGCCCGTTAGTGTCGAAAGTCCATGCGGAGGGCCGCCGCTACGCCGCGCAGGACCGGGAGGTCGTGCTGGTAGGACATGCCGGCCATGCCGAGGTCGAGGGCACGATCGGCCAAATTCCCGGCCGCGTGCATCTGGTACAGACGGTCGCCGACGTGGCCACCCTGGAGGTTGGAGACCCGGACCGCCTCGCCTACATCACGCAGACGACGCTATCAGTGGACGACACGCGCGGAATAATCGCAGCGCTGCAGGCGCGTTTTCCCAGCATCGTCGGACCGGACGTGCGTGACATTTGTTATGCGACGCAGAATCGGCAGCAGGCGGTGCATGACTTGGCCAAGCTGGTCGACCTGATCCTGGTTGTGGGATCGAAAAATAGTTCTAACTCCAACCGACTGGCTGAAATCGGCACGGAGCTGGGTACGCCGAGCTACCTGATCGATGACGCGACCGCGTTGCAACGGGAATGGTTCGACGGTGTTGGTACGGTCGGGCTAACGGCTGGGGCGAGTGCTCCGGAGATGCTGGTGCAGGGCGTGATCGAAGGCTTGCGTCAGTTTGGAGAGGTCGAAGTCGCGTTGCTACCGGGCGTGGCTGAAGATGTTAAGTTCAAATTTCCGGCTGAGTTGAGTTAGGTTAGGGGTCCGCGTATGTCCGTTCCGTTGCGTCAGGTCGTCCAGGTCGGCGCTTATGTCGTGAAGCAGCATGTGCTGGGTCGTAAGCGCTACCCGTTGGTGCTGATGCTGGAGCCGTTGTTCCGCTGCAACCTCGCGTGTTCCGGCTGTGGCAAGATCGACTACCCGGCCGAGATCCTGAACCAGCGCCTGTCGGTGGCCGATAGCCTGGCGGCTGTCGATGAGTGCGGGGCCCCGGTCGTGGCGATCGCGGGCGGCGAGCCGCTGCTGCACAAAGAGATGCCGCAGATCGTTGAGGGCATCCTGGCGCGAAAGAAGTTCGTCTACCTATGCACGAACGCGCTGCTGCTCGATAAGAAAATGGACCAGTATACGCCGAACCCATATTTCTCATGGGACGTGCATTTGGATGGCGACAAGGCAATGCACGACCAGTCCGTGAGCCAGGCGGGCGTGTTCGAAAAGGCAATTGCTGCGATCAAGAAGGCCAAAGCGCGCGGCTTCCGACTGTCGATCAACTGCACGCTGTTTGACGGGGCAGAGCCGGCGCGGGTGGCTGCGTTCTTCGACGAAGTCATGGCGATGGGTGTCGACGGCATCATGACCAGCCCGGGTTATGCGTATGAACGGGCGCCCGACCAGGCGCATTTCCTGTCGCGGCAGAAGACAAAGCAGCTATTTCGCGATATCCTGACGCTTGGCCGTGGGCATAAGTGGCGGTTTACGCAGTCGCCGCTATTCATGAGTTTCTTGGCAGGTAACGAGAATTATCAGTGCACGCCGTGGGGCAAGCCGACCCGCAATGTGTTCGGCTGGCAGCGGCCCTGCTATCTGCTGGGTGAGGGGTATGCCAAGACCTTTGCCGAACTGATGGACACGACCGAATGGGACAAATACGGCACCGGTAAGTATGAGAAGTGCGCCGATTGCATGGTCCATTCGGGGTATGAAAGCACGGCGGTAATGGACGCGGTAAAGTCGCCAATCAAGACGATGATGACGGCGCTGCGTGGACCGAAGCTGGACGGGCCGATGGCGCCGGAAATCGACTTAACAGGCGCGCGCCCGGCCGAATACGTGTTCAGCCGGCATGTGCAGGAGAAGATGGCAGACCTGAAGCATAAGCCGCGGTCGCAGGTGGCTGACGCCGCGGATTAAACCTCGATCGGGCGCTTAGGCCTTTTTGACTTGATGTGGATTACGGCCTTCTCCGTTTCCTCTAAAAAAGGATGACGGAGAAGGTTCTACTCACTGCCGGTTTCGGAATATTCCAGTAGATCGGCTAGCACCAGCCGTCGGCGGAGATGTTTTTCCTCGCCGGACGTAGAATACTTTAGCGACCCGTGCGGTAACGCCCGTACGTGGCTGCCGTCATAATTCAGCGCGAACGGCATGGCGCGTTCGGCCTTCCAAACCGCTCGTTGGCGATGAATTCGCGGGATAGCGGTACGGTACCGTTGAACGGCTACACCCGCGTCCATGCCCTCGGGCCAACATTCTAGGGCCCGGTGAATACCATGCGCCCGACGGGCAGTAGCCGCTGAGGGCGATTCGGTCGCGGCAAGCGTTGCTTGCTAGCCTTAATGCGCAGGCCAATCAGTGCCGGGCGGCACGACCCATACCGCCCTTTGCGGCTATCGTAGCCCCCGGCAAAACGCCTGGATACGCGCGCACGCCTCGGTCAGCGATGCATCGTCGGTCGCGTAGCTGATCCGCACATACGGGCTCATGCCGAACGACCGGCCATGCACCAGCGCCACGTGTTGCTCGGCCAACAACGCCAGCGCAAAATCCTCGTCCGTATGCAGCACCGTGCCCGCCGCCGTGGTGCGGCCCAGGCAGCCGGCGACGTTGGGATAGACGTAGAACGCGCCCTCGGGCCGATGGCACTGGATACCCGGCGCCTGGTTCAGCGCGTCCACCACCAGGTCGCGACGCCGGCGATACGCGGCACCCATGGTCGCCACCGCTTCCTGCGGGCCATCCAACGCAGCCGCCGCAGCGGCCTGCCCGATTGTGGAAACGCCGGCCGCAACCTGGCCCTGCATGTTCACCATGGCCGCGATCAACGCCCGCGGCCCCGCCGCCCAGCCGATGCGCCAGCCGGTCATGGCATATGTTTTAGAAACGCCACTGACCGTCAGCACCCGGTCGCGCAACTGCGGCACCACGGCCGCCATCGTCGCGTGCACACCGTCGAACATCAGATGCTCGTACATATCATCCGATAGTATCCAGACGTGCGGATGATCCATCAGCACCGCCGCCAGTGCCCGTAGGTCGTCGGCCGATAGCGCGGCGCCGGTCGGATTGTTCGGGCTATTCAGGATCAGCCATTTGGTCCGCGGCGTGATGGCCGCCGCCAGGTCATCCGCGCGCAGGCGAAAACCATTATTCTGCGGGCAGTTCACGATCACCGGCGTGCCGCCAACCACGCCGGTCATCAGCGGGTATGCCCCCCAATACGGCGCCGGGATAATCACCTCGTCCCCGTCATTGACGGTCGCCATCAGCGCGTTGAACAACGTGCCCTTGCCGCCATTGCTGACCATGATCTCGTCCAGCGCGTAGTCCAGCCCGTTATCCCGAAGCAGCTTACGCTGTATCGCCGACTTCAGCGCGGGCGTGCCGTCTTGTGGCGGGTATTTCGTGTCACCCGACAGCGCCGCCTGGTGCGCGGCCGCGATCGCACCCGGCGGGCTGTCGAAATCCGGCTCGCCGATCGTGAGCGAGATGACCGGCACGCCCTGCGCCCGCAGCGCCCGGGCCTTGATTGTCATCGCGACCGTGGCCGCCGGGGGTGCGCGCCCCAGCCGATCCGCTAATGCCGGCATGGTGTTAGGTCAGGCCTTCGCAGAAATGCTGAATGCGTTCGCAGGCCCGACGCAGGCTGTCCGTGTCGGTGGCGTAGCTGATGCGCATATGGCCCGGGTACATGAACGCCGAGCCATGAACGGCGGCCACGCCCTCCTCCTCCAGCAACGCGAT
>JAYVTX010000068.1:0-5195 GCA_043788425.1 Rhodospirillales bacterium | reverse complement strand
ACCAGGAAGCACATGGCAACCAGAAACCACTGGAATGGCGAGACGGCCCGCCCATCGATGAATGACTTGATGTCCACCGTGCCTGTCGCCGGCCCGCCCGGGGCCGAAACCGCCGCGGGCCGGGTATCACTGGCCATCGCGGCCTCTCAGGTTAGCAGCGAAACGTCCTGGGATGTGCATTCGACATAACCTCCCTTGCGGTGGCCGTTGGCCGGCTCATTCACTAACCGTTGCCTCGACAGCCCTAAGAAGCACGCTATCGGATGCAGCTTTACGTATGCCCCCTGCGCCCGGTTGTCTTATCGCTTGTTTCACTTCTGCCATAACGCACGGGTATAGCTGGTGCGAGGCCCCGCCCCGCGATCTCAGCAACGTAAGTGCGCAGGCATGCGGCAAAGGCGAGACCGGTTGGCGAGAGCGTGCCCCCGCGCGGAAGGATGAGCCCGGCTGGCCGGTCTGCTGCCAAAATCGGCAGGGGTACGACACGTAGCGTGCCGCGCAGCAGATCGCCCAGCATCATCAGTCGAGGCATCAATGCCACCATGTCGGTCGCGTGCAGCAGCTCGCGGATCAGGCCGTAGGAGCTGGTTCGGAGCGCCCCGGCGCCTTCCAGCCCTAGTTGCGCCATCAGTGCGTCGATATCCTGTCCAATCCGCTGGGTAAGGGTCGGCAGCGCCAGCTCCCACCCAGCAAGCGGTTTCGTACTATCCAGCACGGCAACGTCGTGAATGGGATGGCCTGCACGGGCGAGCACGGAGATCGGCTCGTCCCATAATGGCTCGCGATCCAGCCCGTCCGGAGTATCCGGTGCGTATAAGCGGCCGACAACTAGGTCCAGTTCCCCTTCGGCCAGTAGCGGCAACAGATCCTCCGTACGGCCCTCCTGCAGGCGAATCCGTAGGCTGGGCCGCTCCGCCTTCAGCCGGGCCAGCACGCCGGGCAAAACGCCAGCCGCCGCAACGGGAAGCACGCCCACGGAAAGCGTACCGGACTGAGGATCGTCAAGCTGGTCGAGCGCCTCGTCGAGGTGACGTAGCTCCTGCAAGACGCTCCGGGCTGCCGCAACCGCGGCCAACCCGGCAGTGGTTGGCCGCACGCCCCGCGCGTGCCGGTCAAAAAGACGGGTCTGCAGTACCTCCTCGACGTTGTGTAGGGTGCGGGTCAGCGCGGGCTGGCTGATCGCCAGGACGGACGCTGCCTTTATGAGACTACGCTGCGCCGCCAAGGCGTCGAGAGCGCGCAGCTGGTGCAGGCGCAGGCGTTGGACAAGGTATCGGTTGGCCACGGTTCGGCGGCTTTCTGTGCTGCCGTAGCAATCTACTACGGCGCCTGGCCGTGTGCGATGCTCTTAATGGGAACGGGGCTGCTACTCCGCCCACGATAGCGCAGCGGGCCGAGCATCCCTCTCGCGCCGGGCCACCCACGGCGTTTAGAAGGATACCCCTGCGCCGGGCCAGCGCCCGGCGCGCCGACTGGCTCACCACACCTGGTCAGACCGCCGCCGCCAGGCCGCTTTTGGCCATACACCGGGGGGAATGAGCTTCTGGTCAGGTTACAAACCCGTTACTGGTTAATCCTGGGTGACAACCCGAAACCAGACTGAGCGCGGGGATTTAATGGCCGTTGAAGTGAGCAGCGTAGGGGTCGTCGGCTTGGGGGCCATGGGCATGGGTGTTGCTCTGTCGTTGGTCCGGGCGGGCTTCGTGGTGCATGTCTGCGACGTTCGGCCGGACGCTGTCGCCAAGGCCGTAGAGGCAGGGGCGCACGCCGCCGCATCGCCGGCAGCCCTGGCCGCAGCCGTCGAAGCGGTTATCCTGGTCGTCGTAAATGCCGACCAGACGGAGGCCGTCCTATTTGGGCAGCAGGGCGCTGCGGCGGCGTTAAAGCCTGGATCGATTGTCATTGGGAGCGCAACGGTCGCGCCGGAGTTTGCCGAACAGCTTGGCGCACGGTTGGAGGCCCAGGGGCTGGCGTTCATCGACGCGCCAATCTCCGGTGGGTCGGCAAAGGCCGCGACCGGCGAGATGTCAGTAATGGCGTCCGGTAAGCCGGAGGTGTTCGCCCGCTGCGAAAAATTATTCGCTGCCATTTCGAGCCGCCTTTACCGGCTGGGCGACCAGGCCGGCGCCGGGTCGACGGTCAAGATGATCAACCAATTATTGGCTGGGGTGCACATTGCCGCGGCGGCCGAGGCTATGGCGCTGGGCATCCGCGCCGGAGCCGACCCGGAAAAGCTCTATGAAGTCATCTGCAACAGTGCCGGAGGGTCCTGGATGTTTCAGAACCGCGTGGCCCACATTCTGGCTAACGATTACACGCCGCTATCGGCGGTAAACATCTTCGTCAAAGACCTTGGAATTGTGCTCGACCACGCCCGACAGAGCGTCTTTCCGCTGCCGCTGGCAGCGACGGCCCATCAGATGTTCATACAGGCGTCGGCTGCGGGTTTTGGCGCAGAGGATGACGCCGCCGTTATCAAGATATTCCCTGGCATCAAGCTGCCGGGCGCCGAGTAAAGAGGGCCGGTTCAGCGCAACCGGCGACCGCTTTAGCAGTTGCCCGAGATCACGGCCCGTGAGGCCGCGGGGGCGGACTGTGCGGCCGGCCAAAATCAGGTCGAGCTCGAAGCCGGGCCGACGATAATCGCAGGCCCTCACAATCGAGTACTAGGCTTCCGGAACGCCTAGACCCTCGGCCGACGCCACAGTGGCGGGCGCTTCTTCAATCGGATCGGCCACACTTTCCACAGCCTTGGGTGCCTCTGGCGGGCCTTCTTTCGCGCGGTCTCGGGCAGCGCTCAGATAGTCGAATACCAGCGCGTCGCGGCCGTCGAAAATCAGCCGATACTCGGCACCCATCGCGACATGCGACGCCTGGTCGATCTTCCCCACCTTTTGAATGGTCCACCCCTCGCCGCGATCGACCGAAACGGCCGGCAGCGTCACGATCTGGCTGGGTGCACGCTTCTCGGGTTTGCCGCGGCCCGGGCCACCAAAGCCTCCCTTGCCGCCTTTCCGCTCGCGGCTGTTCATATCGAACTGCGCTGGCGCGGCGGTTTTGGCCTTCGGCGGCCCTGGTGTCTTAGCCATCACATTTCTCCTCATCAAGCCGCGGCAATTATGCACCTCCTAATGGAATCCAACGGAGACGCAAATGAATTGCCCGTTGCGGACGCTCTCCACCCGTTTCGGCTCATCCCCGCATCGGCCGGGGACGATCTTGTGGTGACGCGTAAAAATGTTGAGCGTCACCCGACCAATTGGACGCGGGGAAGGCCACCGGCACCGCTCTTCGCGTGTCGAGCTCCGCTAGGCGAGCGCTTCCGTTGTACCTGCTCCGCTCGGCAATGCTGCCTCCGCGCCACGCCCGACGCCGCGTCCGATCCCGCGATAGTCAAAGCCCGCCGCGTGCATGGCCGCCGGGTCGAACACGTTTCGTAAATCCATCAGCAGCCGCCCGCGCATCAGCTCCCGTAGCCGGGCGGGCGCCAGCGCGCGAAACTCGTTCCACTCGGTAATAAGGACCAAGATGTCGGCACCCGTGACCGCGTCATAGGCGTCGTTACAAAACTTGACGCTGGCCGGCAGCATCGCGCGTGCCGCTTCGTTACCGACCGGGTCATAGGCACGAACCAAGGCTCCCTCCTCGGCCAGGCGGCTCACGATCGGCAGGCTTGGCGCGTCACGCATGTCGTCCGTCTCGGGCTTGAAGGTCAGGCCCAGAACGGCAATCGTCTTGCCATGCACCGATCCGCCTGCCGCCTGCATCACGCGGGCAGCCATGCTGCTTTTACGGGCGTCGTTCACCGCGACCGTCGCCTCAACCAGTCGGGACGGCGCGCCCCAATCCTGCGCAATCCGCATCAGTGCCAGCGTGTCCTTGGGAAAGCAGCTGCCGCCAAACCCTGGCCCGGCATGCAGGAACTTGCGGCCAATCCGGCCGTCCAGCCCGATGCCGCGTGCCACGTCATGCACGTCGGCCCCGACTTTTTCACATAAATCCGCCATTTCATTGATGAACGTCACCTTCATCGCCAGAAACGAATTCGCCGCGTATTTGGTAAGCTCTGCCGTTTCCAGCGACGTGAACAGGATCGGTGCCTCGATCAGATAGAGCGGCCGGTACAGGCGGCGTAGCACCTCCCGCGCCCGCTCGCTCTCCGTTCCAATCACGACCCGGTCAGGGCGCATGAAGTCCGGAATGGCGCTGCCTTCGCGCAGGAACTCGGGATTGCTGGCCACGTCAAACTGACCGTCGGGGCGCACGCGGCGCATGATCTCCTCGATCCGGCGGCCGGTGCCGACGGGCACGGTCGATTTCGTGACCACCACGGCGTATCCGGTCAGCGCCAGGGCCACCTGTTCGGCGGCGGCATTGACGTAGCTGACATCGGCGTGGCCGTCGCCGCGGCGTGTGGGAGTACCGACGGCGATGAACACAGCCTCCGCCCCATGCACGGCGGCGGCGACATCGGCCCCGAATGTGAGCCGCCCCGCCGCGACATTATCGGCGACCAACTTATCCAAACCCGGTTCGTATATCGGAATGCCGCCTGACTGCAGCACTGCGAGCTTGGCCGGGTCCACTTCCACGATGGCAACGTCCACACCTAGATCGGCGAAGCACGCGCCCGAGACCAGGCCCACATAGCCGCCACCGATCATTGCGATGCGCATCTAACCACTCCTAATTGACATCCGGCGTTCGGGTTGCGCCGCTCTGACCACATCCGGGGCGTCGTGGCCAGCCCTTGCCCTGTCACGGTTTGGGCCGGTGCTCCGCCATCGAACGGGCGTCCTGATCGGCCCTGGCCTGCATACGTTGGGCGGCACGGGCGTCCGCCAGGGCCTGGACCGAGTCGAGTGCGCTACGGCAGGCTGTCAGCAGGGCCCGGCAGCGGGAGATTTCGCCCTGCGCCCTTTCCGCCTGCTGGGCCGCGTCACAGGCCCGGGCCCGGGCAGCAGGCAACCAGCGTGCAAATGCCTCAACCGCGCCATCGTTGGCCGTCAGCGCAGTGGCGGCATCCTGTTCGGTTTGAATGGCGGCCGTCGCAGCCGCTGCCGCCAGATCCGCGATCGCGGCCGACCGGATTGCCCGGGCTAGGGCCGTCTGGGCCTGATCCTGGCTTTGCTGACGTAGGCGGATCAGGATCAGTAGCGGATCACTCACCAGCTTCGTCCATCACGGCCGATAGC
>JAYVTX010000067.1:0-5061 GCA_043788425.1 Rhodospirillales bacterium | reverse complement strand
CGGCTCTGAATGAACGAAAGCTGCTCTAGGCGGCAATTCGGGCGTGCTGATACAAATACGGCGGCAGGCACCGCGGGACGTGGGCATCCCGGTCATTGCGATGCACGAATTGTTCTGTGGTGCCTACAAAAGCCGGCGGCAGGCGCACAACATGGCGTTGCTCGACGCACTACAAATTGAAATTCTGGAGTTTGATACGGAGGACGCACGACAGGCTGGTGAGATCAGGGCAGCGCTGGCCGCGGCTGGCAGGCCGATCGGGCCCTATGACGTGCTGATTGCCGGGCAGGCGCGGGCGCGGGACCTTGTGCTCGTCACGCATAATGTGGGCGAATTCTCGCGTGTGGACGGACTGCGCCTGGAAAATTGGCAAAGCTGACGACGATGCAGGACATCGGCGAGGCTCTCCATGGCGCGATCAAGACAGCTCCCGTCGTCAGCCGTTCTCACCCCGCAACGCCGCACACACCGCTGCCGTAACCTGTACCGTCGTCGCCACCCCGCCCAAATCCGGCGTGTGCAGCGCGGGTTCCGCCGTCACCCGCTCCACCGCGCGCATTAGCCGGCCCGCCGCCGCCGCCTCACCCAAATGGTCCAGCATCATGGCCGCCGTCCAGAACGTGGCGATTGGGTTCGCGATCCCCTTGCCGGTGATGTCGAACGCGCTGCCATGAATCGGCTCGAACATCGATGGCGCATCCCGTTCCGGGTTGATGTTGGCCGTCGGTGCAATTCCGACCGACCCGGCCAATGCCGCTGCCAGATCGGACAGTATATCGGCGTGCAAATTGGTCGCCACCACCGTGTCGATCGAGGCCGGCTTGGCCACCATCCGCATCGTCATGGCGTCCACAAGCATCTTGTCCCACGTCACATCCGGGAACTCGGCTGCCACTTCTGCCGCGATTTCATCCCACATCACCATCGCGTGGCGCTGCGCGTTGCTTTTGGTCACAACTGTCAGCAGTTTGCGCGGGCGGGACTGGGCCAGGCGGAACGCATACCGGATGATGCGCTGGACGCCCGCCCGGGTCATGACGGACACGTCCGTCGCAACCTCGATCGGCAGGCCCCGGTGGACCCGCCCGCCGACGCCCGCGTACTCACCCTCCGAGTTTTCGCGCACGATCACCCAATCCAGTTCGGGTCCCGATACGTGGCGTAGTGGGCTGGTTACGCCGGGCAGGATACGGGTCGGGCGGACGTTGGCGTACTGGTCAAGCGGCTGACAGATCGCCAGGCGCAGCCCCCATAGCGTGATGTGGTCGGGGATGTCCGGTGCGCCGACGGCCCCAAACAGGATGGCGTCGAACGCGCGTAACTGGTCTGCGCCATCGGCCGGCATCATCACGCCATGGCGGCGGTAATAGTCCGACCCCCAGTCGAATGATTGGACATCCAACCCAAAACCGCCGTCCCGCCCGGCACAGGCGTGCAGCACCTCGACCCCGGCGGCCACTACTTCTGGCCCTATGCCGTCACCACCGATGGAGGCGATCCGGTAATTACGCATCGGCGTGCTCCTGGACGGCTGTTTGTCGAGGGGCGGACCCGTCCGGGACTGAGGCTACCCGACACTTCAAACAGAAAATAGCCAACGAATAAACAGGCCGAAATCGTCGGTCATGTACAACTTTCAGGCTGCGGCCTGGCCGCGAATGATGCCGAGACGTGATGTTGCCGCGACGCCCCGGGCGGAACTTGGGTCTGCAATGGACCAGCCCGTCGTCAGCAGCCGCGAGGTGAATTGTTTGTTGTACAGAAACGGCATGACGAGCTGAAATATCCCGAACGTCAGCGCGGAGAACAGCAGATGGAGTAGTCCGATACCGATTTCGCCGCGAAAAATCGGAACCAGAAAGCCGAAAAAGAAATAGGTGGGCGAGTAGCCGTAATAGCCGTTCTTGGACAAACCGCTCCCCGCGTGGACCAATAGGACAGCCCGCTGCGCGCCCATCACCATAAGTCCGATAAGCATCGGTGACAGCACAAAAAGCAGCACCATAATAATGATAAGGACGTGCCAGATCGAAAATGAACCGGTACTGGCGTCGATTGCCGACTGTGAACTTGATCCCATCGTACGAGGTCCTTTCTACGTCCGGGCGCGAGACGTGCCCGCCCTAGTGATCGCCTACAATGCCCCAGCCAATATCCGCGGCAAATGGGTCCGTTGCCGATTAAACAGCACGCCCTTGATCGCACCGCCCACGTCCCACACCCGGTCGCGTAGGGCGGTCAGCGCGTCGACGTCCGTCACCTCTGCCGCGGCGACCAGCAGCGTTGTATCCACGTGCGGTGCCAGCAATACCGATGCGGCAGACCGGTCGATCGCCGGCAGGTCCAGCACGATAAGGTCAAACACCGAACGCCAGCCACGCAATTGGTCCAGCCACGTGGACGGCGCTTCCCCGGCCGGCAGCGGTGCCAGATGTAGCCGGCTATCGCCTACCCGGCGCAGTCCGTCCGGGTCCACGTCGCCGACGCGGGCGGGGTTCATAAGGCTGCCGGGCCAGTGACTGGTTCCAGGTTCGACCGCCACAAGCAGCGTGCGCAACCCGGCCGGGCCCGCCGCCACCACGGCCATGTCGCGGCACAGCGCCGTCGTGCCATCGCCACTGCGTACGCCGACCACCTGCACCATTGCGCACCCACGATCGGGCCGGGCGAGCCCAAACAGCAGCTCCGACGTGGGTTGCACGGGCAGGAAGCGCGACGCTGGCAGCGGGATCACGCCGGCTCGGACCGGGTCATGGCGCGGACGCGGGCCCGCAGGCTGAATGACGGCGCCGGCACCCGCACGCCCGGCGGCAGTTGCGGTGCCGATAGCAGGACGGGCAGCCCGACCGCACGCTCCACATCGGACGCGGTCAGGGCCACGCGACTCACCGCCAGCAGCACTGCCAGCGTCGCCATGGCGGCAAACAGGCCCAGAACGACGCCGCCGATCATCAGCAGGCGGCCCGAGCTGGTGCCCATCAATGCCGCGTCGGGCGGCTGCACCACCCGCACGTTTGCACCCGCCGCACGTTCCAGCGCGTTGGCGAGCTGCGTTTCCTCGGTACTTTGCGCAATCGTCCGCAGCGACTGGTCCAGCACGTCGCGCGTGCGGCGCAGCTCGCGATATTGCTGGCTGAGCATCACCAGTTCGTCATTGCGGGACTGCACGCGCTCCGCCTGGGACAGCAGCGTTGTCTGCCGTGCCTGCAGGCCGCGCAGCTGCACGGTCAGCGACGCTTCCTGCGTACGCAAATCGTCATACATGGGATTGCGGCCCATCCGCGTACTGGAATCGTCCCGCGGCGCGCTGCCGGCAATCTGGGAACGTACGGTGGCGATCTGCCGGGCGTTGTCCAGCACGAGCGGGTAGTCATCGGCGTAACGGCTCAGCAACTCACGGCGCTGGGCGTTCAACTTTACCAGGCTGTCCGTCAAGCCGCTGACCTGCTGGCTGCGGGTGCTTTCGGAGTAGATCTGTACCGTGGGCGGTACGGTCGGCAGTTTCCGCTGCACGGCCGCCAGCCGGGCCTGCGCTTCCGCCAGCGTGCCCTGCAGACTGCTTTGCTCGTTCGCATTATCATTGCGCTGGCGCAGCAACATGCTGGTTTGCTCATCGAGGTTGCTGATCCCGTGCTGCACGCCAAACCGTGCCAGCGCCTCCTCCGCCATCTGCAGCCGGTTCGCGAATTGCTTTTGCTCGACATCGGCGCCTTGCGAACGCGCCTTGTCGAAGATGGCCGACCGGTACGGGATGTATTGGCCGATCAGTGCGCCCAACGTCTCAATCGCGACGTCGCGGTTTTGATTGCGTAGCGACAGCTCGATCACGTTGGATTGCGGGATGGACGTGACTGTCAGGTCGGCTGCCAGCCGGGTCGCCGCCGCGCGGGCTGCGTCCGGGCCGTCCACGCCGGGATAGACGTGCGCGGGGCCAAGGCCGCCCAGCATCTGCGTCGCCAGCGCCGGGCTTTGCAGGATTTGTAGTTCGGCCTGGATGATCTGGTTACGATCGAGCGCGATATCGTTGCCGGTGCCGCGGTTGCCGGCGTGAAACACGTAGTCGCCGGTATACAGGACCAGCATACGGGCCTGCGCGAGGAACACTGGTTTTGCGCGCAGGCCGGCCGCGATGCCCAACAGGACGGGCACCAGGAACGCGATCACCACCGCGCGTTTATGGTAAAACAGGCCAACAGCCGCGGTACGTACCATACCGCGTAGCCCGCGCCCCGGCCCCATGCTGGCCAGTCCGATCTTTACTGCTCCCGGCCCGTCAGTGCCCATGGATTATCCCCGTACGCCAGAGATTATGCCAAAAAAGTGACTGTTCCGAAAGGGCCGGTTCCGGACGTTCCCACATGCGCCGATTCAGGGTAAAACACATCGCACAATACGGGGTAAAACAGTCGCCATGGGCAGGATCGCGGCGCGGCAGTTCGTCTGGGCCTGCGCCCTGCTGCTGTGTGGGTGCAGCCTACACACGACCGTAACTCCCTCCCGCGTGCAGGAGTTTGCCACCTGGTCCGACGCCGCACCGCTTCACCGTTTGGGCGCCGGGGACGAAATCGAGCTGAAATTCCTGCTTAATGCCGACTTGAATGACCGCCTGCTGGTGGGCCCTGACGGCCGGGTCACGGCACCGCTGATCGGCCCGGTCGTGGCGGAGGGTCAGACGGTGGACGCCTTCCGCGACGCCCTGCGCCGCGCCTACACCCGCACGCTTCGCAGCACCGACCTGACAGTGATCGTGCGGACCTATGGCTCGTCGCGCGTGTTTGTCGGTGGTGAGGTGAAAAGCCCGGGCGTGCTGGCGCTACCGGGCCCGGTCGATGTGCTGCAGGCCGTGGTGATGGCCGGCGGGCTGCTGCCGACCGCGCGTACGGATGAGGTGGTGATCATCCGCCGCCGCACGGATTTGGTGCCGATGCTGCGCACGGTGAACCTGCGCCAATACGCGGGCCAGGTGACAGCCGGCGACGACCTGCCGCTACGGTCGGGCGACGTCGTATTCGTGCCCAAATCGACGATCGCTGAGTTCGATCAGTTTATCGACCAATACCT
>JAYVTX010000066.1:0-4312 GCA_043788425.1 Rhodospirillales bacterium | reverse complement strand
CTCTATGCCAATGACGACGCGTTCAGCAAATCCGGCTTCGACACAATGAAAGCCACGGCGGAAAAGGCCGGTCTGCAGATCGTTGCCATCGAAAGTTTTGGCACCAAGGACACCGACTTCAGCGCCCAGCTGACCAAGATCAAGGGCCTGAAGCCGGACGCGGTCGGCATTTCTGCGTTGGTTGAACCCGTGTCGGGCGTGTTGCTACAGGCGCGCCAGCTCGGCTTTGGCCCAGAGACGCTGTTCGTCGGCGGCAACGGTAGCAACTCGCCCAAATTGGGAGAGATCGCGGGCGCAGCAGCAGACGGTATGTTGGTCGGCAGCCCGTGGTTCCTGGGTAAGCAGGAGCCGACTAACCTCGCATTCGTTACCAAGTTCCGCGCCCGCTTCAACAAGGACCCAGATCAGTACGCCGCCCAGGCCTATGATTGCTTGGCGATCCTGGCCGATGCCATCACCCGTGCCGGCGTGGCCGAACCCGAGAAGATCCGGGAGGCGCTGTTGGCCACCAAACATAACGGCGTCATGGGCCCATTCGCCTTCACCCCCGGCCGCGACCCTGCCAGTACCGAGGGTGTGGTCGTCGTCGCCATGCAGGGCGGGAAATTCGGCGTGGTGACCAAATAACGCGCTTTTTTGCCTTGGTTCTGGCGGTCGGCCTTTTGACGGCATGCGGCAAAAAAGGCCCGCCGGCCGCCCCAGGCCCCGCCGAGGAGGTTATCTTCTCGCGGGGATATCCGTCGCGATAGTGTCGCCCGTCAGCGCACGGTGACTGCGCTGGATCGCGCCCGCGGTTGCCGATCCGAACTGCCGCCAGCCGAGCATGACAACGATCCCAGTCGTTACGACCAGGAATGCCGCCGGGCCCAGCAGCCACGACAGCGCCGCCAGTGCAAACATGTAGCCCCGCACGCCGGCGTTGAAGCTACCGATCGCCAGCGATAGTACGGAGGCGAGTTCGGTCGCGATCTCATCCCGCTCCCCAGCGCCGGGCCGAATGGGCGCCGCCCCGATCAGGGCCAGGCAGTAATTTAGCTGCCGCAACGCCCAGCTTAGTTTTAGGAACGTGTGCGCAAATACGGCCAGTAGAAGCAGTACCTTCATCTCCGCCAGCGCCCGTGACGTCCGGACGGTGAAGTCCAACGTGTCCAGCGCCGCGTAACTGCGGTCGAACGCGCCCAGCGTGCCCAGCATTGCGGCCAGTGCCACCATGGTCGTGCTGGCAAAAAACGTCGCGCTGTGTACCGTGTGCCCGATCAGCGACGAATCGGTGATGCGGTTTTCGCGCTCCAGCATGCGCAGCATCCACACCCGCCGGACCTGGTGCATCCGCGTCGTTATGCCGCGCCCGGCGATGAACCCCAGGGCGGTGCCGTAGCCGAGCCAGGTGACAACGAAATAGGCGAGCGCAACCCGATCGAGCGGGGTCAGGTC
The DNA here is from genome assembly GCA_043788425.1 of Rhodospirillales bacterium. GTDB lineage: Bacteria > Pseudomonadota > Alphaproteobacteria > Acetobacterales > Acetobacteraceae > JANPPS01. Next base: position 2,878 of record JAYVTX010000066.1, on the reverse strand, counting down.
GGGCGGGATCAGAGGTGACATCGGGCCTCCACCAAATCGTTCTGAGTGTAATATGGGTCGCTGATTGCTGCACTGCAACATTGGACGTGACCCCTTCCCTTGGCGATGGCGCGTGCTAGTTTCAGGGCATGCAGACCGCGCCACTCACGCATCCCGCCGATCCCACGATTTCGGAGTTGATTGCAGCCCGGCCGCATTTTCGCATGCACGCGATGGACGGTTTGGTAATGGATGGGGTGCCGCTCCATGTCATCGCCGATGCCGTCGGCACGCCGGCCTGGGTACTGTCCGCCGCAACCATCCGTACCCGGCTACATACCTTGCAGACCGCGTTCGCCGCGCGCCCGGTCAGCATCCATTATGCGGTGAAGGCCAATGACCACCTGGCGGTCTTGCGCCTGCTACGGGCGGGCGGCGCTGGGGTCGACGTTGTCAGTGGCGGGGAAATCCTGCGGGCACGGGCCGCCGGCATCGATGGTGCACACATTGTTTTTGCCGGCGTGGGCAAGACCCCGGCCGAGCTGTCACTGGCGCTTGATCACGTTGTCGGGCAGTTCAACGTTGAAAGTGCGGAAGAGCTTGCGAGGCTTTCGGGCATTGCCGCCGCGCGCGGACAGGTGGCGAAGGTGGCGCTACGGGTCAATCCAGACGTTGATGCGGGCACGCACGCAAAGATCACGACGGGCAAATCAGACAACAAGTTCGGCATCGCCTATACCGACGCCGCCGCGCTGTACGCCCATGCGGCAACCCTGCCCGGCATCCGCCCGATCGGCATCAGTGTCCATATTGGCAGCCAAATCCTGTCGATGCTGCCCTTCCGCGCCGCATTTGCCCGGGTGGCTGAACTAGTCCGCACAATCCAGGTGGCAGGCCACCGTGTCGAGACCGTCGATTGCGGGGGCGGGCTGGGCGTCGATTACCGGGGGGACGCTGCACCGGCACCCGCGGCGCTGGCCGGGGCCATGCAGCACGCCTTTTCCGGGCTGGACGTGCGCTTGGCGATCGAGCCGGGGCGCTGGCTGATCGCACCCGCCGGGGTGCTGCTGGCGTCGGTAATTCTGGTCAAACACGCCGCGCGCCGGTTCATCGTGCTGGACGCCGCCATGAACGACCTACTGCGCCCGGCAATGTACGATAGCTGGCACGGGGTCGTGCCCCTAAGCCCTGTCGACGCGTTAGGCCCATGCACCCCGGCCGATCTGGTGGGTCCTGTATGCGAAAGTAGCGACGTTCTGGCGCAGCAGCGCCCGATGCCCCCGCTGGCCCCCGGCGCCCGTGTGGCGATCCTGGACACCGGCGCGTACGGGGCTGTCATGAGTTCCACCTACAACGCCCGGCCGCTGGCGGCGCAGGTCATGGTCGATGGCGACCGCTGGGCCATCATCCGCCCCCGCCAGCCGATCGAGCGGATGTGGGCCGATGAGGTTGTGCCAGACTGGATCACATGACCCCCCGCGTCGGCCCGGTCCGCATCCGCGCCCGCAGCGCGCTATGGACCGAACGGCTGTCGCGCGCGCTGTGGCCGACAGCCCTCGCAATGGCCGCTTATGGGATTTGGGCCTTACTGGATGGCCCGCGCTGGGCTGGCTCGCTATCGCCGTATGCGCCGGCTGTGTTGCTCGCCGCCAGTGGCGCGGCCGTATTTGCTCTCGCCATCCGGGTGGTGCGGATTGAACGGCCGACTGCCGCCGCCGTCGATCGCCGGATCGAGCAGGCAACGGGCCTGCGTCACCGTCCGCTGCATACCCTGGATGATCGCCCGGCGGCCGGCACCAACACCCCTGGCACTAGCGCCGCATTGTGGGACGAGCATCTGCGGCGCACCCGGGCAGGTCTGGGCCGGCTGCGCGCCGGGCCGCTGCGGCCAGGGATCACCGCGGCGGACCGGTTTGGCCTGCGCGGCCTGATCACCGTCGGACTGGGTGCCGCGCTAATCATCGCCGGTGCCGATGCGCCCGCCCGCCTGTGGCGCAGTCTAACCCCAGGCTGGCCCGGCCCGGTCACGCCCGCCATATCCGTTCAAGCCTGGTTGCGGCCGCCGCCCTACACCGGCCTGCCGCCCCGCCTGGTTTCCGGCCCAACCCTGACCGCGCCGGCCGGCTCCCGCCTGACAATCAGCGTAACTGGGACCGAGGCAGTGCCAACTCTGCTGGTCAACGCCACGCCGGTGCCGTTTGAGGCGCTCGACCGCACCAGCTATCAGGCCGACCGCGTGCTGGACACGCCGGGGCCGGTCAGCGTGCGCCGGCGGGGTCAGGTTCTGGCGGTCTGGACGGTCACGATCATTCCAGACGACCCGCCGCAGGTGCAATGGACGGAGCCGCCGGCGCCTGTGCAGAACAATGCCCGCGCGATGCCGCAGGTCCGCCTGGCGTGGGACGCGTCGGACGATTACGGCCTGGCCTCGTTGGGCGTGGAACTGCGCCTGGTTTCGCGCCCGGACGCGCAACCGGCCACCGTCGCCCTTCCCGCCGTGCGGGGCCGAACGTCGCACGGTGTAACGGTGACTGACCTAACCGCCCATCCCTGGGCCGGGCTTGCGGTCACGGCACAGCTGGTCGCGCGGGACGCCCTGGACCAGGTGGGCCGCAGCGCACAGGCACCGATCACCCTGCCGGAGCGGGCGTTCAAGAACGTTTTGGCCCGCGCGATCATCGCGATACGCCGCGACCTTAGTCTGATCGACCCGGCCGAACCGGCCGTACGCAAACCGGCGCTGACCGCGCTCGGCACCCTGGCCGAGGACTCCGCCTGGGCCACGCTGCCCCCCGGTCTGAACGTCAACCTGCGCGCTGCCGCATCGTTATTGGAGCACGGCCACGAACCGGCAACCGTGGATGAGGCGCAGGCACGGCTTTGGGCCCTGGCGCTGACG
>JAYVTX010000065.1:0-2692 GCA_043788425.1 Rhodospirillales bacterium | reverse complement strand
GCCGTCGGCGCCTACGCCGGGGCACATATGGCTCGCGCCGGGGAAGACATCACGTTCATCGACCCCTGGCCGCAAAACGTGGAGGCCATGAAGGCCAACGGGCTGAAAGTGACACATCTGCGCGATGTGGAGCCCTGGTCCACGCCGGTCAAAGCCTTGCATTTGACCCAGCTCCAGCAGGCAGCCAAAGAAAAACCCTTCGACATCGCTTTCGTCTGCATGAAATCCTACGACACCGAATGGGCGACCACGATGATCGCCCAGTACCTGGCGCCGAACGGGTTCGTCGTGTCGTTGCAGAACTGCATGAATGAGGAAACCATCGCCGGCGTCGTCGGCTGGGGTAAGGTTTTGGGCTGCATCGCCAGTTCGATCACCGTCGACCTGTTCGAACCCGGCCACGTGAAGCGCGCCGCCGGCAAAAGTGGCACCAAACACACCGTCTTTCGGGCGGGCGAAGTGCACGGCCGCATCACCGAACGGTTGAAGGAAGTGACCCGGCTTGTGGCGCTGTCCGATAGCGCGCTGGCGACGACGAACATCTGGGGCGAGCGCTGGTCCAAGCTGGTGACCAACGCTATGGCAAACGGCATGTCGGCCTCGACTGGTCTGATCAGCAAGCAAATCCTGACCAACGATGCACTGCGCCGATTTGGTTCCCGGCTTGGGTCGGAAGCCATCCGCGTCGGCCAGGCGCTGGGCTATCAACTTGAAGAAGTGCACCATATCGATCCCGAGATCATCGCCAAGGCCGGCGAAGGCGACGCCGCCGCGACCAAGGAATACGACGATCACCGGCTGGCCGAGGTCGCCAAATCCGGCGGCGGCGAGCATCGCCCGTCGATGGGCCAGGACATGGTCAAGGGCCGCCGGACCGAAATCGAATTCCTGAATGGCCTGATCGTCCGCAAAGGCGAGGAAATCGGCCTGCCGACGCCAGCCAACGCCGCGTTGGTCGATATCGTGAAGCGGGTGGAGAAGGGCGAGTTGCAGGCCGATCCGAAGCATATTCTGGATCTGCGGCTGAACTGATTGAGCGTGTCGCATGTGGCCAGCCTTTTGGCTGGCCACACTCGTCGGATATTATACTCAACAGTCGGTAATAAAGACTACAGATTGTCGTTTGGCAACCGTCATGCCGGTATGATTCCATCTGCGACCATCTACGTCATCTGCGGACAAACCTTCTTTCAGCAGATTTTGTCCGCAGATGACGTAGATACTCGTTTGACTATAACCAAATTTGCACCAGTTAAAATTATTATTATATCGTATTAATTAGGGGCCCGTCGATGCATCGTGCAGCGGCAGGTGGCCTGGAATAAAGCTCAATCATTCCGATAAATGCTGTAGATGGATTTGTATCCTTATTTACCAACTAGTAACTCGGTGCGCCCGCCGAAGGTGGCTGGTAATTCCGAATTCCCGATGCCGCGATATGGACCTTTCTGGGGGATTGGGCGAACGCCGGTGGCGACGCGACCAGCCGGGAGGCTCGGATGCGGGCGTACGCCAACGCCCAACTCGCAGCCTGGTCAGGTGCTGACCGGACGATCGCGGGCGCCTACGACTTCGTGTGATTCCCGCTCGCCGCTTGCTTCCCGATCCAGTGGTTAGCGGCAGCGATACGGATGCCAGTAGCACCAGCCTCCGGGACGGCCGGGCCCTTCGACCACGCATCCGGCAAGAGGGAGTCCCAGGCCGAACAAGACGAGCAGGATAACGAAACGGTTCATGAAGTGGGCTCCTCGATTGGTTGGCACGCATGCACATTAGCCAACCGAGGCGCTTCAGTTTGTAACATATATTATCGTATCTGCAGCTTTTACACGATCGGCGGTACAGTCATCGTAAACGAAGGGGTTTGGGCAATGTCGTCATACCAGGCCGACAGCACTGGATGTCCCTCTCGCCAATTAAATATCCGATGGCGCCGCTCAGTCCATCCCAGGGTAGAACCGAGGGCAATGCGCGCAGCGTCAAGCCGGCCGGTGTAGGCGCCCCCCGCCACCGCCGTTTCCAGTGCGTCGAGGGTGCGCGTAGCGCGGGTGCGTTCCAGCGCCAGCACGCCAGCCGAGCGTTCATGCTCCGGCAGGCGTAAAGCGCGGTTCCAGACGGCGATGCCGTCGATCAGGCCCATTGCGGTGCCCATGCGTGAGATTGTAGCCCAGCCGTCGGAGCCGTCGCGCGGCAGCAGCGGTTGGCCACCGTGCTGGGTGTCCAAATAGCAGAAAATCAGCAGTGATTCCGTCAGGATCGTGCCGTCGTCCAGTTGCAGGGTCGGCACCCGCCCGATGGGGTTATAGGGCAGCAGGGCGGACGCTGGATCGCGCAGGGTGACGATTTCCTTCTCCACCGTATCGTCCATCCCCAGTTCGAGCAGCGCGATCCGCACGATGCGCGCGTAGGGGGAGCCTTCGGCGTAGAAAAGTTTCATCGGGTTACCTCACCAAGCCGTTTTGTAGCCCAGGAACGGGTCGTGCTTATTCTCCATCGTCATGATGCCGTCGTAGCCGGCATCTTCCGACGCCTTGGCGGATGCCGCGGTCTGGCGCAGGTCGTCCTGAGTCAGGTTGTTCGGGACCCGCAAGTCTCAGTGCCCCTTGAACACCGGCTTGCGCTTTTCCTTAAAGGCAGCGACAGCCTCCCGGTGATCCTCGGTTTGCGAGCAGCGAGCCTGGTTGAAGGCTTC
>JAYVTX010000064.1:0-2535 GCA_043788425.1 Rhodospirillales bacterium | reverse complement strand
TTCCATACGGAACGTGCCATCGTTAGTGCTTCCCCTTCGGCCGGCGACGAATGATCATGCTATCCGTCCGCTTGTTCGCGCGCGTCTTGGCGCCCTTGGTCGGCTTGCCCCACGGGGTCCGCGGATGACCGCCGCCGCTGGTCCGGCCTTCACCACCGCCGTGCGGATGGTCGATTGGGTTCATCGTCACGCCGCGGTTATGCGGGCGCCGCCCCATCCAACGTGCCCGGCCGGCTTTACCAAGGCTCTGGTTCTGGTTGTCCGGATTGCTGACGGCGCCCACGGTCGCAAAACACTCGGCCCGAATGACGCGCAACTCGCCCGACTGCAGTTTAACCTGCGCGTAGCCAGCATCCTTACCGACGAGCTGGGCGTAAGTGCCAGCCGACCGAGCCATCTTACCGCCAGCGCCGAGCTTCATCTCGACGTTATGGATAATCGTACCGACCGGAATCGCCGCCATCGGCATCGCATTGCCAGGCTTGATGTCCACCTTGCTGCCGGCCACAACGCGGTCGCCGGCCTTCACGCGCTGCGGAGCAATGATATAGCTCAGCTCGCCATCGGCGTACTTGATCAGCGCGATGAACGCGGTGCGGTTCGGGTCGTACTCTAACCGCTCGACCACTGCGCTCACACCGAGCTTCCGGCGCTTGAAGTCTACGTGACGATAAGACTGCTTATGCCCGCCGCCCCGGAAGAACGACGTCGTGCGGCCGTGGTTGTTACGACCGCCCGTCTTGTGTTTACCCTCGGTGAGGGTCTTGATCGGCTTGCCCTTCCACAGCTCGCTGCGGTCGATCAGCACCGTGCCACGAAGGCTGGCGGTGACGGGTTTAAATTGCCGTAATGCCATCGTTCAGTCCTCAGACCAGACCGGTGGACATGTCGATCGACTGTCCCTCGGCCAGCTGCACATACGCTTTCTTAACGTCCGACCGCACGCCGGGCCGACCCTTGAAGCGCTTCGTCTTGCCCTTCTGGATCAGCGTGTTCACGCCCAACACGGTGACGCCGAACAAACCCTCGATCGAGGCCTTGATCTCCAACTTATTCGCATCGATCGCAACGCGGAACACAACCTGGTTTCGCTCCGTAGCAGCCGTCGCCTTTTCCGTGATCACCGGCGAGCGGACGATCTCGTACATCGCCTCGCGCGACATCGTAGCCGCACGCTTCCGCGCAACCATCACCTGCCCGACGCTCATCCGACTTCTCCCTGATGGGCCGAGGTCTTGATCAGGCGCGCGTGCAGCCCGGCCAACCCAGCCTGCGTCACGACGAGCAGATCGTGGCGAATAATGTCATGCACGTTGGCACCGACCGTGGGCAGCACACGGATGCCGACGATATTCGCGCTCGCTTGCGCAAAGTGATCATCGACGGTTTGATCCACCACCAACGCCGACTTCCAGCCCAATGCCGAGAGTTGCTTCACCAAATCCCGCGTCTTGCCAGTGCCGCCGGCAACCGTGTCGAGCACGATCAGCTTGCCATCTGCTTGCTTCAACGACAGCGCGCTAATCAGACCCAAGCGACGCACCTTCTTCGGCAAGTCATATTCGTGGCTGCGATTGACCGGCCCATGCACGCGTCCACCAGTACGGAACTGCGGCGCACGCAACGAACCCTGGCGCGCATTCCCCGTGCCCTTTTGCTTGTACGGCTTGGCCGTCGTACCAGACACTTCGCCCATACCCTTGGTCTTGTGCGTACCAGCCCGGCGCTTGGCGAGCTGCCAGTGGATTACTCGGGCGATGATGTCGCGACGCGGCGTGGCACCAAACAACTCTTCCGGCAAGTCCACCTGGCCAGCCGAGCCGTTCGCCAAAGTCTTGATTTCGATCTGCATCGCCGTCACTCCGCCTGCGCTTCGGCAACAGAGCCCGCGAACCCGGCTGGGTACGGCGCATCATCGGGCCGCTTCTTTTTGATTGCGTCGCGCACGAACACAAACTCGCCCTTGCTGCCCGGAACTGCGCCGCGAACCATGATCAGCCCGCGATCAACATCAATCCCGGCTACGACCAGGTTGAGCGTCGTTACGCGCTCGACACCCAAATGACCCGGCATCTTCTTGTTCTTAAACGTCTTGCCAGGATCCTGCCGGTTACCGGTCGAACCAAGCGACCGATGGCTGACGGACACGCCGTGCGACGCCTCGAGGCCGCGGAAGTTCCAGCGCTTCATGCCGCCAGCAAAGCCCTTGCCCTTGGTCACGCCGCATACGTCGATCTTCTGGCCGACCACGAAATGCGCCGCGCTCAAAGTCTGCCCGCTCTCGAATGTCGCGTCCGCGTCAATCCGGAACTCGGCGACTTTCCTCTTTGGCTCGACCTTCACGCGGGCATAGTGTCCCTTGTTCGGCTGCGTGACGTTCTTCACCTTGGCCGTGCCCCAGCCGAGTTGAACAGCCGTGTAGCCGTCCCGCTCCTGCGTTCGCACATCCACGACCTGAACCTCGTCTAAGTGCAGCACCGTCACCGGTACATGCGTCCCGTCATCTTTGAAAATCCGGGTCATCCCCAGCTTCTT
>JAYVTX010000063.1:0-9196 GCA_043788425.1 Rhodospirillales bacterium | reverse complement strand
TGCTGTTGGAGGGGATTGAACTCTCGACCTCTCCCTTACCAAGGGAGTGCTCTACCACTGAGCTACAACAGCATAGTCTGCGTCATAGCGCCCCGGGGTAGGGCGGCGCAAGCTAGGTTTGGCCGCTAGTAGTTCAGCGCGGGCGCATTCAGCCCGGTGGTACGGCGGAATGTCGGCAGGCCCACCCCGGCCGCATCGAACCCGCCATCGTTAGCGATCGCCTGGCCGTTAACAAAGCTTGCTTGATCGCTGCACAGAAAGCCAACCAGGGCTGCCATTTCCGCGGTCGTGCCGTACCGGCCCTGGGGGATGGCGTCGGTGTAGTCGCTTCGGATGGCGGTGCTGTGAACCTGTTTGGCCATCTCGGTCTCGACCGGGCCGGGGCAGACGGCGTTAACGCGCACGCCATAATTGCCAAGCTCGACCGCATACTGCTTTGTTAAATGGATGATCGCGGCCTTGCTGGTGCCGTATGCGACCCGCAGCGTACTGGCGCGCAGGCCGGAGATGCTGGCGATGTTGACCACGGCGCCGGCGCGCTGCCGGGCCATGATGGCGCCAAACGCCTGCGTACACAGGAATGCACCGTCGAGGTTCGTGCCCATCACGTGCCGCCATTCTTCGTAGGACGTCTCCAGCACTGGTTTGAACACCGCCACGCCCGCGTTGTTGACCAGTGCATCGACTCGGCCGTAGCGGGCCATCACCTGCTCGGCCGCGGCAGCCACGGCGGCGGGGTCCGACACATCGCACTGGATGGCCAGAACGTTTGCAGGATCGTTCAGCTCGACGGCCGCGGTCGCAAGGGTCGCAGCATCGTTGTCGAGCAGGGCGACGGTGTAATGGTGGGCCAGGAACCACTCGGCGATGGCGCGCCCGATGCCGCGGGCGGCCCCAGTGATGACGGCGGCTGGAGTGTCTACCATTGCGGAGCCTATTTAATTTCCGTTGCGCTACGCGACCTGGCGCGTGTTGGCAACTCTGGGCCCAAGCCGGAAGCCAACAGCCCGCCCTGGTTTTAAGCCCGAGTGCCTAGATGCGCCGGGTAGGCCTGACGGTGTGCCGCCCGATGCCCATTGACGCACCCACCCCGCGGGGTCCATCCCGCCCCGATGGACGCGCCCCCAAAAACCCCGCCCGCCCGACACGCAGAACGCCCCGCCGAACGCGCCCGGCGTGAGCGTGAGGCCGCGGCGCTCCGTGAAAACCTCCGCCGCCGCAAAGAACAATTCCGCGCCCGCCCGGCCCAGCGCGACGATAAAGGCCACGACCAACCCACACAGGACGCGGAAAAACCATGCCCGTAATGCCTGACCACTGGATACGCCGCATGGCGACCGAGCACGCGATGATCGAGCCCTTTGTCGAATCGCAGCGCCGCGACGGTATGATTTCGTTCGGCTTGAGCAGCTACGGTTACGACGCAAGGGTCGCGGACCAGTTTAAGGTATTCACCAACGTCGACGGTGACGTGGTCGATCCGAAATCGTTCAGCCCCACCAGCTTCGTCGATCGCCAGGGGCCCACCTGCACCATCCCGCCCAACAGCTTTGTTCTAACCCACACAGTCGAGTATTTTCGGATCCCCCGTGACATCCTGGTGATCTGCCTGGGCAAAAGCACCTATGCCCGCTGCGGCATTATCGTGAACGTGACGCCGCTGGAGCCGGAGTGGGAGGGCCAGGTCACGATCGAGATCAGCAACACGACGCCGCTGCCCGCCCGCATCCACGCGAATGAGGGTATTTGCCAGTTCCTGTTTTTACAGGGTGCCAGCCCGCCCGACGTCAGCTACGCCGACCGCGCCGGCAAATACATGAAGCAGCGCGGCACCAGCCTGCCGAGGATGTAGGGAACGACCATGGACAAAATTCGTATCCGCGGCGGCCGCCCGCTGCATGGCGACATCGTCATCGGCGGGGCCAAGAACGCGGCCCTGCCACTCATGACCGCCGGCATGCTGACCGATGATCGGCTGGTGCTCACCAACGTTCCCCGCCTGGCGGATATTGCGACCATGCACGAGCTGGTCGCCCAGCATGGCCCGGCGGTCGAGCCTGGCGGCGAACCGGGCGGACGCACGCTGTCGATCGGCGGCCCCATCACCAACACCGTCGCCCCCTATGATATTGTGCGGAAAATGCGGGCCAGCATCCTAGTCCTCGGCCCGTTATTGGCCCGCGTGCGTGAGGGCCGGGTCAGCCTGCCCGGCGGCTGCGCGATTGGCACCCGTCCCGTAGACCTGCACCTAAAAGGCCTAGAGCAGATGGGTGCCGTCGTTACCCTCGATGGTGGGTATATTAACGCCACAGCCCCGACCGGCCTGCATGGCGCACTGATTATCCTGCCGTTCGCATCGGTGGGGGCGACCGAAAACCTGTTGATGGCAGCGAGCCTCGCCAAGGGACGGACGGAGCTGGCGAATGCGGCGCGGGAGCCGGAGATCGGCGACCTAGCCGCGTGCCTGATCGCCATGGGCGCGCAAATCACGGGTGTTGGCACCGACAAGCTGATCATTGATGGCGTGCCCCGCCTGCATGGGGCCACACACCCGATCCTGCCCGACCGGATCGAAACCGGCACCTATGCCTGCGCGGCTGCGATCACGGGTGGCGAAGTGCGCCTGATCGGTGGGCAGGTCGCACATTTGGGCGCTGTTACCCGGTCGTTGCTGGAGGCTGGGGTCGACATCACTCAGGATGGCGACGCGATTATTGTCCGGCGTCTGAACGGCCTACGTGGCGCAGATGCCATGACCGAACCCTATCCCGGCTTCCCCACCGACATGCAGGCGCAGTTCATGGCCCTGATGAGTGTGGCGGAGGGCGCGGCGATGGTGACCGAAACGATTTTCGAAAACCGGTTCATGCATGTGCCGGAGTTGAACCGCATGGGCGCCCGCATCAACGTCCATGGCGCGTCGGCCATCATACGCGGCGTGCCCGGCGGTTTGTCGGGCGCACCGGTCATGGCGACCGACCTGCGCGCCTCGGTATCATTGGTTCTTGCCGGCTTGGCTGCGCGGGGCGAAACCGTCGTCAATCGTGTCTATCACCTCGATCGCGGGTATGAGGCGGTAGAGCAGAAGCTGGCGGCATGCGGGGCCGATATCGAACGCGTTTGAACCACGTCCGCCGTAAGTATCTGGTCAAAACACAGATTGGCCTCACATCCCATTCACATAATTGATCGGTCCCCTCTGTCATGCTGGCACTACTCGCTGTCGTTTTCACGGTCCTCATCCTGCCACCCGCCCTGCTATTCCTGATCGGACGTGCCATCCAAAGCCGGACTGGCGGGGTACTTCGTAAGTAGACGGCGAACGTAGTGGGGGCGTAGGGGTGGCCATCGGGCCGCCAGCGTCCTACACGCCCGCAATGGACGCAGCCGCTATGCCCAAGCTATTGATGGATCTCCGCCCTTGTTACGAGGGGTTCGCTGGCATCCCGCAAGAGACGCGCCTGCTATTTGCCATGTTTGCACGCATGGGCCTGCCCCGGTTTGGCGGCCTTGCGTCGGGATTGCACTACACAAGCCGACGTAGCCGAACCCGCACTCCGTTCGAGGGGGTTCTTGCCCAAACCCAGGCCCTAATCGCGCAGGATACCAAGCGCCATCACTGGCCGATGCCGCTTTCGATGCTGCCAAAGTTCGTTAAACGTAAGCTATTCAAACCGTGGCTCGTAATTAGTGAGGCGTTGCGAGCTGAAAAACTGGATCTTCCGCTGGATGCCGTCCGGTTTGAAGACTATTTGTGGATGAAATTGTTTGACAATACTCTGCCGCCTACAGATCGTTCGCTGCTTAAACATGCCGAGTACTTCATCACCGAACTAGGCCATGAGTATGCCCGCAGCCTAAGTCTAATGCCCCGCGTGGCGCAGCGGCATCTACATAGCCAGGGCTGGGATATTTTCCTCGGGGCATCCGTGTCGCCCTATCGCGTGGCACCGGGCACGACGATGATTGTCCGCTATTACGACGCCTTGCCGCTACTCAGCCCGCACACGATCGGCGCGCCCTGGATGCACGCACTCAGCCACGCGCGAATGCTGCACCGTAATTTCAGGCAGGGGGCACACTTCGTATGTGACTCGGAGCCGGTGCGGCAGGACCTGCTTAGTCTTTTTCCAGGGTCGGAGGCGCAGATCCGGACGATTCCCGTGATCGTGTCGCCCACGCTATATCCCGACGTCCGGAGCGAGGTGGAGCTGCAAACGATCCTCGAACGACGGCGCAGCGCTGTCACGGCGGGCCGCTTCCGTGTTGCCGGTGGGCGGATGCCCAAATTATTCATGGCTGTCAGTACGCTCGAACCCCGCAAGAACTACCTGAAGCTGTTCAGCGCCTTCGACCAGGCCCGGGCGATGACGCGGGAGCCAATGCAGCTTGTGATTGTGGCAAACAAAGGGTGGCGGTCAGACCAAGAATTGACGGAGCTAAAGCGCCTGGTGCGGGAGGGTGTGTACCACCTGTCGGGCGTGCCAGCAGATGAGTTGCGGGTGCTGTATTCGATGGCCCATGCCGTCATCGCGCCAAGCCGTGCCGAAGGTTTTGACTATTCGGGTGCCGAAGGTATGGCCTGCGGCACGCCCGTTATCGCGTCCGACATTCCCGTCCACCGCTGGGTTTATGGGGGGGCGGCCGACTATTTCGACCCGTATTCGAGTGAGGGTCTGGCCAACCTGATGGTCCAATACGCGGCACTACCGCGGGGCACTGGGCGTCTGGCAGAGCAATCAGCCCGCGGCATGCGGGAGGCGCGGCGCTACCACCCCGACACCCTTGCGCCAGTGTGGCAGCAGACGATCGGGGAAATCGCGCGCGCGCCCGTTCTGTCACCGCACGGATGAGAACCCGGTCGGCACGAGCAGTGACGAACTGATTTCAGACACGATCGGGCCGTTCTTTTCGGTTTCAGTCCGTTTGGCGATCCACTCCGGATCCGATTGAAATGCTGTCCAGCGTTGGTCCCGCTCCGCCAAACTCTGCCATTCAAGCAAATACGTCAGCCGATGGCTGCTTTCGCCAACCAGCGTCGTCCAGAAGCCGGCCTGGCGAATGCCGTGCCGGTCCCACAGGCCCAGGGTGGTGGTCTCGAACCGGCGTAACAGGTCTGGCAGCCGGCCCGGCATGGCCTGGTACAGGCGTAGTTCATGGATCATTGGCGTTCCCCGCAATCGTCAGCCGACCTTGGCGTAGCGGGCCAGCGGCTGCAACCAGGGCCGGCCGTTGCCGTTACACCGCTATGTCAGAAGCTCCCCGCCGCCAGCGCTGGCCGTTTATTCTTGGTGGATTTGTCGCCGTCGTTGTGTTGGGTGTGACGCTGTCCCAATGGGACTGGCTGTTGCCGGCCGTAAATCGGATGGCGAGCGCCGCTGCCGGGCGGGATGTTCGGGCCGAGCATCTGCACGTGCGGCTGGGACGACCTACCCATATCGAATTAGATCAGGTCACTATCGCCAACCCGGCCGGTTGGACCGGTGGCGACCCACCATTTGGCGTGATCCAAAAGGTGGCACTGGATGTCGAGATCCTCGCCTACTTCCGAACCCGTGCACTCATCATCCCCAACCTAACATTGACCCAACCTAAGCTCTCGGTCGTGCAACTGTCCGATCCGAAGGCATTGGGCGGCGATACCAACTACAAATTCGGTGCGCCTACCGATCCAAACGCCAAGCCGTCGCCCGGCCCACAAATCGGCCCGCAGATCGGCAGGTTGACCATTGAGGGTGGTGAGGTTCACGCAAAGCTCGCCCGGCTTTCGGCCGACTTTGTCGTTAATATTGAAACGCTGGGCGACACGTTACACGCCAGGGCGCATGGGACCTACGCCAAACAGCCGATCACGGCGGAAGCGACGGGCGGCGCGCTATTGTCGTTGCGGGATGCATCGCAGCCCTACCCGATTGAAGGGTGGCTTGCGAACGGGCCGACGAAGCTGACGCTCAAGGGTACGGTGCAGGACCCACTAAGCTTCTCGGGTGCAAACCTTCATATGGACCTGGCCGGGCCGGATATGGCGCTGCTGCTACCGTTGACCGGCGTTGCGATCCCCAAAACCCCGCCGTACCGCGTCGCCGGGCAGTTTGATTACTCGGACGCCAAGTACATTTTCAAAGGTATTCAAGGCAAAGTCGGCTCGTCGGACCTGGAGGGGGACGTCACCGTCGATACGCGGCCCGCAGATGAGCAAGGTGGGCGGCCGTTGGTCACGGCAACGCTGGCCAGTCGACTGGTGGATCTGAAGGATTTGGGCGGGTTCATTGGTGCCGAGCCCGGCGATGCAAGCAAGGGTACCAAGCGCGCGACCGTCAGCGACGGCCGGGTGTTGCCCAATGACCCGATAAGCCTGCCGCGCCTAAACGCCGCGGATGTGCACTTAAGGTTCAAGGCCGCCCGCATTCAGGGCCGAGCCCAACCGCTCGATACGATGCGCGCCGACCTCGATATCGTAAATGGGGCCGTGCACCTGCACCCGCTGGCGTTTGGGATTGGCGGGGGTCAGATAACGAGCGATATCGAACTCACACAGGCCAACGGTCAGGCTGTGAAGGCGAGGGCAACAATCGACTTCCAGCGGGTGAGTGTTGACAAGCTGTTGGCCAGTACCGGTATGGCGCGTGGTGCCGGGTCGATTGGTGGCCGCGCCGTGATCGACGGTACAGGCCGCTCCCTGGCGGAGATCGTTTCGCGCGGTAACGGTGAACTGAAGCTGTACATGGGATCGGGCGGGAACGTGAGTGCTTTGCTGGTCGACCTGTCCGGGTTGCAGTTCGGCAACGCGCTTATGTCGTTATTGGGGATCCCGCAGCGGGCACGGATTCAGTGCTTCGTTACCGATTTCGTCCTGCAGGGTGGCGTGGCCCAAGCAAGGACGGCGGTGCTGGATACGGATGAGAACCGGGTGGTCGCGACCGGATCGGTGAACCTGGCGTCGGAGCAAATCGCGCTTGTACTGGAGACAGACGCCAAACATTTCAGCGTTGGCAGCCTGCCGGCCCCCATCAACATACGCGGCACCCTGGCCAACCCCAGCGTTGCCCCAGACGCGGCAATACTGGGTGCCCGGGCGGGGGCGGCCATTGGACTTGGTATCCTGCTGACGCCGTTGGGCGCACTGATCCCGACCATCCAGCTCGGCACTGGTGAGGATGGAGCCTGCGCCAGCCTGATGCGCCAGGGCCGGACCCCGCCCAAGCGGCGCGGCTAACGCTTTCCGCGCCACACTAGGCTTTGTCGATTGAGGGCGGGTAGTCGCGCTGGATCGTCCCGCACGGTTTCGGCAACTACGATGGCGCGCGCTAGGGCGCTATCGTCCATGTTCGTCACCGCCGGGCGTTGGATGTGCTTGGTCCAAACGCCGCCATAGGCGTGATCCAGGCAGACCCGCATAAAACAGTGATCGAGCCGGATTGGCCACCGTTCGGCGGGCGCCATTTCGGGCAGCACGCGCCGGGTCAAATTCAGCCAGTGCGTCAATAGGTCGGCCCGATCTTGCATGCCTGCTACATGGGGTCGCTTGCCAAATCTACCGCACTGCGTCACGGGGGGGCAGGTGTTGCGGGAGCCTGCGTGATGTCGACTATCCAAGCGTTCTTGATCGCGGTGCTGCAGGGCGCCACGGAGCTGTTTCCGATCAGCAGCCTGGGCCATGCTGTCGTGCTGCCGCCGCTGCTGGGTTGGGGCATCGATCAGAGATCGGACGCTTTCCTGCCGTTCCTCGTGCTGCTGCATACGGGGACGGCCCTGGCGTTGCTGCTGTACTTCTGGCGCGACTGGCTGGGGCTGGCGCGCGGCGTCGTAGGTCTCGACACGCCCGAACGCACGGCGCAGGCGCGGCGGCTGTTGACCCTGATCGTTGTTGCGACAATCCCGGCCGTCATACTGGGTTTCACGCTCAATCACTTCCTACGCGCGTTATTCGGCACGCCGCTGGTTGCCGCCGGGTTCCTGATCCTGAACGGCGTCATGCTGCTAGTCGGTGAGCGGTTGCGCGGTTCAGCAGGTGGCGTACGAACGCCAAAGCAGCTTGGTCTATTAAGTGTGACCGATGCGCTGGTGATCGGCCTGTGGCAGTGCCTGGCATTGCTGCCGGGTCTGAGCCGCGCCGGGGCGACGATGGTGGGTGGGCTGCTACGTGGGCTGGACCATGAGAACTCGGCCCGTTTTTCATTCCTGATTGCCCTGCCGGTGATCGTTGGCGCGACGGTGCTAGAGGTGCCGAAGATGCTGAAGGCCGGCATTCCGCAGGGTACGCTGCAAGTCGCCTTCCTGGCGGCAATCGCGGCGGGCGTCACCGCATGGCTCGCGACCGCGTTTCTGATGCGGTACTTCCGGGGTCACGATGACTGGGCGCTGCGGCCTTTCGCCTACTACTGTTTGGCGTTCGGCAGCCTGTGCCTGGTTGTGTTGTCGCTACGATGAAGGCGTTGTTGTTCTTGCTCGTTCTGTTCGCCGGGCCCGCACTGGCGGCCGATGTGACGCGCACCCCCGTATCGGCCGTGCCGCTGTCCCGTATGGACACGCCCTGGTGGCGCGCCCGCCATCTGGAAAAGGTGGCGCTCACGCGGGCCGGGCCTATCGACCTTATTTGGCTCGGCGACAGCATTACCCAGAATTGGGAGGCGTCGGCCCCGCCGGAGTGGATGGATTTCGCCCGAGTTTGGCGGCAGTATTACGGCGACCGGAACGCGCTGAACCTGGGATTCAAGGGCGACACAACACAGCATCTGCTATGGCGGATGACAAATGGTGAGCTGGTAGGGATCAAGCCCCGGGTCGCGGTCGTGCTGATTGGCGCCAATAATCTGGGCCGGGTACACAATACAGCTCCGCAAGTGGTGGCCGGTATCGACGCCGTGATTGCAAACCTGCGGGCACAGTTGCCGGCGACACGCGTCGTGCTGCTCAGCGTGCTGCCCAGCATCCGCTCGGCCTACGTCACGCGCACAACGGAGCGGGTGAATGCCGAGCTGTCCCGCCACTACGCCTCCGTCCCCGGCGTCACGTTCGTCGACGTGAGCGACGAGTTTATGACGCACGGCGTGGTAGACCGCGCGGCGTTTTATGACGATCAACTTACCCCGCCCGATCCGCCGCTCCATCCGACACCGACGGCGATGGCCCGGTTGGCGGCCCGGATTGAGCCGGCGGTCGCGGCGGCATTGGGCGACCGCCCGCACTAGCCCGG
>JAYVTX010000062.1:0-2849 GCA_043788425.1 Rhodospirillales bacterium | reverse complement strand
CACCGGCCCGGCGCTGGGATTCATCAGCGAGGTGACGAGTGGCGACGACATCACAGGCCATTCCGGCTGGCGTAACTGGCTGGCGCAGCGCGGTGCCGGATGAGAAACGCCGGGCGCGACGCTAACGGATTTTAGATTGGTCGGTATGCTGAAACCATTCGGCGAAGTGGCCCAAAGCTCGCCGCGCCGGCGAAGGATTGCGTCGGCCCCCTAAATCCTTCGCGGCCGCTCTTGGCCTTATTTCCGTTGCAGTTTACCCGAGCGATGCCCCACGACCATTAGCGTACCAGGCAACGATCTGGTGCGGCTTGGTTATCCAGAAGAATGGTGCTGCACGGATCAACTCCGGCAGCACGCTGCAAACGGGGGAAGAAATGGTGCCATTCGGTACTGCGACACGACGGGGCCTTTTAGCGGGGGTTGGCGCGGCGGGGCTGGTGCCTGCGGCCGGACTTCTGGCGGCGCCGGCTTGGGCAAAGCTGGCAGCGGGTCTGGGGCAGGCACCCTATTTCTATCGCTTCAAGCTCGGTACCGCGGAATGCACGGTTGTCACCGACGGACAGCTTCCGCTGGGTGACCCGAATGTCGCGTTCCTGAACATCCCCAAGGACGAAATAGCACGGGAGTTGCGCGATAATTTCCTGCCGACGGGCAATGCCGTTCTGGAGCAGAACGTGCTGGTGGTAACTTCGGCGATCGAGTGGTCCTGTTCGACACCGGAATGGGCGGCGATGCCTTGTTTGGCCCAACGACAGGTAAGCTCGTCCCCGCCCTGCGCGCGGCGGGCATCGACCCCGCAGGTATCGATGCCGTGGTGATGTCCCACGCCCACATCGACCATTGCGGCGGGCTAGTTGGGGCGGACGGGCAGCCTAATTTCCCGAACGCACGCCTATTTGTGGGCCAAGCCGACTACGATTACTGGACCGACGACGCCAAGGTGCTAGCAACCTACCCGGCCCGCGCCAATTTTGTGCGCCAGGCCCAGCGCAACCTGGTGCCCTTGCGGGAGCGGATTACGTTTTACCGAGATGGGCAGGAGATCCTACCGGTAGTGACCGTGCTTGCGGCGCCGGGCCATACGGTCAGCCACTCGATCTTCATGATCAACGCCGGCGGTGGGCAGCTCTGCTATATTGGCGATCTGGCGCACCATCCCGTCCTGCTGCTGGAACGTCCGCGCACGCAGTTCGCCTACGATACCGATCCGGCACAGTCCGCCGAAAGCCGGGTGCGAATGCTGGGTGTGCTGGCGGCCAACCGAGTGGCGTTGCTGGCATACCACTTTCCCTGGCCTGGTATCGGCCATGTTGTGACCGCCGGGGATGGGTTTCGCTATTTGCCGACGCCGGTGAATTTGGAACGCGTCAGCGCGTTGTAGGTTGGGACTACCGGTCAGGTTGCCGCCGCCCTGGGTCGGTTTGGCTTGGTAGGGCTGACCATTACGGCTCAATCGAGTGGACGGCGGGGTGGACGCGCTGGCGACCCATAGCAATGACGGGACGCCAGGCCAGTTCCGGTTCGCGGTGCAGAACGGGGTTGCGGCCGTGCCGGAACCCGCGTCGGCGTGGCTGCTGTTACCGGCGTTGATCGGCCTAAAGAAACGACACCGGGTCCACGTCCACATCCACGCGTGACCGGGCCGGCACGGGAACCTGCTTCAGCCAGGCGCGCAGCACAGGCTGCACCGCCACGTCGCGCCGCGCCTTCAGCAGCAACCGCCGCCGGTGCCGGCCGCGCAGAATCGATAGCGGGGCCGGCGCCGGACCCAGAACGACCAGCCCGTCGCCCCGCGGCGCCGCCCGCCCCAGCGCCGCTGCCAGCGCGTCCGCATCGCCTGCCGTATCGGCGCTTACGATCAGCGCCACCAGCCGGCCGTAGGGCGGCCAATGCCCCGGCCGCCGTCCCGCGGCCTCCGCCGCCATGAACGCGGCCAGATCGCCGCCGACCAGCGCCTGCATGACCGGATGCTCCGGGCTGAATGTCTGCAACAGCACGCGGCCCGGCGCCTCTGCCCGTCCCGCGCGGCCCGCGACCTGGTGTAGTAGTTGCACCGTTCGCTCCGCCGCGCGCAGGTCGCCACCGGCCAGGCCCAGATCGGCATCCACGACCCCCACCAGGGTCAGATGCGGGAAATGCCAGCCCTTCGCCACGATTTGCGTGCCGATAATCAGGTCTACCTCCCGCCGCTCGATCCGATGGGCGGCGTCGGCGGCGGCGTTGGGGCCGGTCAGCGTATCGCTGGCCATCACCAGGCGGCGTGCCTCGGGAAACAGGGCGGCGGCTTCTTCCGTGATGCGCTCCACGCCCGGGCCGATCGGCGTCAGGCTGTGCGGCGCGTCGCAGGCGGGGCAGTTATCCGGAATATCCTCGGTATGCGCGCAATGATGGCAGGTCAGGACGTGACGGGCCCGGTGTTCCACCAGCCACGCCGTGCAGTTTGGGCATTGCATGCGGTGTCCGCAGTGTCGGCATAGCGTCAGCGGCGCATAGCCCCGGCGGTTCAGGAACAGCATGGCCTGCTCGCCGCGCCCGATCGTCTCTTCGATCGCCGCCACCAGCGTCGGGGACAGGAACCGGCCACGCGGCGGCGCGTGCTCACGCATGTCGATCGCCGCCACCGCCGGTAGCTGCGCCCCACCATGCCGCGCGGTCAACGTCACGCGCTGGTACCGCCCGGCATCCACGTTGCTCAGCGTCTCCAGGCTCGGTGTGGCGGATACCAACACGGCGGGCGCCCCGCTCAGCCGCGCGCGAACGACCGCCATGTCGCGGGCATGGTACGTCACGCCGTCCTCCTGCTTGAACGCCGTCTCATGCTCCTCATCGACGACGATCAAGCCCAAATC
>JAYVTX010000061.1:0-4722 GCA_043788425.1 Rhodospirillales bacterium | reverse complement strand
ACCGAGCTCACGTCGCTGCTGGCCGGGATGCCGCATCTGGCGGGCACAGCAGGGCAGATCGGGATGCATGCCACGCTCACGCTCACACCCGCGCTGATGCCGGCGGCGGCGGCGGTGCAGGCGACGATGGGACCGGGCCGGCTGGTGGTGAATGGCGTGCCCCTGCCGTTCCGGGCGCTGGACTTCGACATGACGGGCGCCTGGGCCGGCAACGATCTACGGCCCACCCGGGTCGACGTGCGGCGTGCCACGGTGACCGTCGCGTCCGCGGCCGGCGCCACCACGGTCGCAAATTTAACCGTGCAGGCCGGGCGGGACGAGGAGCGGGTGACGGCGCAGGGTACCCTGGCGCTCGATCGCATTTCGCTGGCTGACCTATCCCAGTTCTGGCCCAAGGCGTGGGAGGGCAACGCCCGGCCCTGGATCGTCGAGAACATCAGCGGCGGCACAGCGCGGGATGGCCACGCGCGATTTGCCGGCTCGATTCAGACCGACGGAACCCGGCCCGCCATCACGGCGCTGAACGTGTCGGTGCAGGGGGACGATGTCACCGTAGCCTGGCTGCGCCCCGTACCGCCCGTGCAGCACGCTCAGGCGACGCTTACGATGACCGGGCCGGACGTGATCGAGGTCCGGGTTCCCACCGCGCGCCAGGGCGCAATTCCGCTGACCAACGGCCTGGTCCGGATCACTGGCCTGTCGGTCAAGGATCAGGACTTGTCCGTCGTGGCCGAAATCGTCAATGGATCCGTGCCCGAGATGCTGACCCTGCTGAAGAACCCCCGTCTCGAGCTGCTCAGCAAGCATCCGATCCCGATCGAACGCCCGGCCGGCGTCGTCCGCGCCCGGTTGGAGATAACGTTGCCGCTAGAGGCCGATTTGCAGGCCGAGCAGGTTGGCATTCACGCGGCGGGGCAGCTGACGGCATTGCGATTGGGCGGCCTGGTGGCCGGCCGCGACGTCGATCACGGCCAAATCGACTTCGACGTAACGCAGAATGGCCTGCGTGCGTCGGGCAACGCGTACGTGGCCGGCGTGCCGTCCCAGGCGGCGGTGACGATGGATTTCCGGGCGGGGCCCCCGGGGCACGTGACGCAGACCGCGACCCTGAATGGCCGCGCCACACCCCGCCAACTGGTCGACGCCGGGCTGGACGCGGGCGCCATCTTCACCGGTGGCTCGCTGGGCGTCATGGCCGAGCTGACGGAGCGGGAGGGGCAGGGCGCCACGATCCAGGTCGCCGCCGACCTCGCCCAGGCTCAGCTTCGGCTATTGGGGTGGCGCAAGGAGCCCGGCGCCGGCGCCGGCGCGACCGCGACCGTGCAGGTGAAGGACGATCACCTGACCGGCATACCGGCCCTGCATGTCGAGGGGGCGGGCCTGCTGATCGACGGAATGGCGGAGATGGTCGGCGACACTCCGTCGCGGCTGGTGCTGGCCCGCGTACAGATCGGACAGACCCGGGCCGCGGGCGTGGTCGATTTACCGGCAGGCGTGGGCGGTACGATCCGGGCGCAGCTGCAGGGTACGATGCTGGACCTGTCGAAGGAGCTGGGCGATCTGGGCGGTTCGGGTTCGTCTGCGTCCAAGCCCGGTCCGTTCGTGGTCGATCTGCGGTTCGACACTGTCCGGCTACTGGCCGGGTCGATGTTTACGGGCGTCAGCGCCCATGCCGAGTATGATGGCACCCAGCTGCGCGCGCTGCGGATGCAGACGGCCGGGCCGGAGCGGTTGCAGGCTCAGATCGTCCCAGGCGGACCGGGTCGGCGGTTGACGGTGCGTAGTGCGGATGGCGGGGCGGTGCTGCGTAGCCTCGGCGTGACCAGCAGCCTGGTAGGCGGCGCGCTGGCGATCGACGGCCAGTTCGACGACCGTAAGCCCGATAGCCCGCTCGATGGGACGGTGGATATTAGCGCGTTTCATGTCCGCGACGCGCCGATCATGGGTAAGGTTTTGCAGGCGCTGAGCCTGTATGGGATTCCGGAGGCGCTCAGCGGTCCGGGGCTGCAGTTCTCGCGCCTGATCGCACCGTTCGTTTGGGATGGTAAGACAGTTCACCTGGGGGAGAGCCAGGCGTCTAGCGCGTCGCTCGGCCTTACAGCCAAAGGTGTTGTGAATATAGACGGTAGCACCCTGGACCTGACCGGGACGGTGGTGCCGCTGTATGTGTTGAACGCAGCGCTGGGTCGTGTGCCGCTGGTGGGCCGGCTATTCAGTCCGGAGCAGGGGGGCGGGCTGTTTGCGGTGGGCTTCAGTGTTCGTGGGCCGTTCGCTAACCCATCCGTTGTGGTCAATCCGTTATCGGTATTGACGCCGGGGCTCGCGCGGCGGCTGTTCCGGTTATTTAACTAAGCTGAGGAAATGGGACGATGGTGAAGGCGCTGCTTTTCGATGTGTTCGGAACGGTCGTCGACTGGCGGACAAGCCTGACGCAGGACCTTTCGGCCTGGGGTGCGGAGCGGCTGCCAAACGCGGATTGGGTTGGTCTGGTCGACGCGTGGCGCGGGGCGTACGCGCCGTCGATGGATGAAGTTCGGCGCGGCGTGCTGCCGTGGATGAACCTGGACGCGCTACATCGCCGGTCGCTAGAGCGCATCGCGCCCGACTTCGGCGTCACCGGCCTGAGTGACGCAGAAATGGACCACGTCAACCGCGGCTGGCATCGGCTGCGCCCCTGGCCCGACAGCGTGTCCGGCCTGCAAGCGTTGCGGCGCAACTATATTCTGAGCCCGCTGAGTAATGGTAATGTGGCCTTGCTGGTCGACATGGCACGTGTAACCGGGCTGCCGTGGGACGTCATTCTGTGCGCGGAGGTATTCGGCCGGTACAAGCCCGACGCCGAGGTCTACTTGGGTGCGTGCCGCCTGTTATCCCTCGATCCCGCCGAAGTGATGCTGTGTGCGGCTCATAATAGCGACTTGGCGGCGGCCCAGCGCCTCGGCCTCGGCACCGCCTTCATCTCCCGCCCAACGGAATACGGGCCGCACCAAAGCCGGGATTTCGGGCCGGAGGGCGATTGGGACATTGTCGCCGCCGATATCGAGGCTCTGGCCACGTGTTTATTGTTTTGAGTTCACAATAAGTTTGTTAACAGATATTAACTAAGGTACCGTTGGCCGGGACATAAGCCGGGGAGGCTTCATTGTACGACCGTTCGGTACACGTTTTCTTTCGTGGGGCTGTTTGGCTCGCGGCGGCCTGCGTGGTGATGGTATTCATCGGGCATGCCTTGCGGCCGGACCTGCCGATCGCCGCGCGTGCCGCCCGGATGGTCACAGACGCCATGCCGTTCATGGACGGCGTATTCCGGTGGTTTTGGACATAAGTTTTATAACCACGGTGCGACGAGGTCCTGAACCGACACATGGGCCGTGACGACCCGCCAGCCGGCGTCCGGTAGACGGACCCAGGTTTGGCTTTGCCGGCCGACCCGTCCCGGCGCACCGCGGAGGTCGAACTCCAGGTTTACCGTCGCGATGTCGTACCCCAGGGTCAGCACCTCCAGCCGGCGGCGTGCGCCCTTGATACCCGGCCCCGGCGGACGGGCGACGCGGTGGGCGTGGATGGCGGCGAAGCCATAGCCGTTCTCATGCATCGCGTACCGGATCGTGTGCGGGCTGTTCCAGAACGTGGCGTCCAGCACGGCCACGTCGCGGTCGATCAACGCCTGCTCGTATTGCTCGAACAGCGTTGTAATCTCGGCCACCACCGCCGGTAGGTTCATTTCCATGCGCGGGCCACGGCAACCAGCTGCGCGTCGGATCCGCGGGCGCCGATAATACTCAGGCCGACGGGCATGCCGTCCAGCAGCCCACCCGGCAGGCTGAGCTGCGGATGTCCAGCCAGCCCGCCCTGCGCACATAGGCAGCCGATCTGCGCCCGAACCGCCTCCATCTCCGTCAGCGGTAAGCCCCGCGGCGGGGCGGGAAACGGCGTGGTGGGCAGGCACAGTATTGTGCCCGGCGGCATCATGTACGCCATGCGGCCGCGCGCCTCCTGCCGGGTGAGCGCCGCCCAGTCGCGCTCTGCCGCCGGTATAGCAGCGGTGAGTGCGAGGCCACGGGCGACGCTGTAGGCAAAGCGCGGGTTATACGCCTCGATCCATGGCCGGAATGTCTCGTACGCTTCGACCGGCTGCAGCGTGCGCTGGGCGCGTGCCCACGCGATCAGGCCGGGTGGTGCCATGATCTCGTCCTGGGCCGGGCCAATCAGCTGTTCCAGGCGCCGGACCATGGGGGCCAGCGCCTGGATCATGGCGGCGCCCGCAAACCCGAAGGCGTCGGTCGCGCGCAATAGTCGGTTAGGCAAGCCGTCCGGAATGTCCTCACCCAGCATGACGGCCGATACCCGGGCAAATGTTACCCCGTCCCGCGCGAACCAGCCGGTCGTGTCCGATGTCTGCGCCTGGGGCAGCATCCCGTCCACGGGGACCCGCCCATGGGTGGGCCGGATGCCGAACAGGCCGCAAAAGCTGGCCGGGACCCGTACCGACCCGCCCGTATCCGTACCGAGCGCGGTGTCGCACAGCCCGGATGCGACCGCCGACGCCGAGCCGGAGCTGGACCCGCCCGGCACCCGATCCGGCGCGGCCGGGTTGAGCGGCGTGCCGTCGAACCGGTTTTCGCCGAGGATACCCAGCGAGATCTCGTCCGTGACGGTCTTACCCACCAACGCCGCCCCGGCGTCCAGCAGCGTTTGCACGGCCCAGGCATGGCGGGTGGG
>JAYVTX010000060.1:0-3158 GCA_043788425.1 Rhodospirillales bacterium | reverse complement strand
GTGGGCGCCAGTGTTTCGATGAAGCACGTGCCTGTCGCCGATGGATTGCTGGCGCCGGGGGGCCGGGTGCTGGACAGCCGCTACAACTGGTTCGTGGTGCTAAGCGTCCGCTACGACGGATGACGCCTGCGCCGATCGCTCCGTTCGACGAATCAGCTGCCGCGCGGGGCTGATCCGCCACAGGTTACGGCGCAGCACGCGGCCGACGGCGCGGTAATAGCGGGGGTGGTACGCTGCCATATACTTGCAGTGGAACTCGACGTTGATGCGCAGGAGGGCGCGGATGACCGGTATATCGAGCGGGATCCGCTGACGAACCAGCAGCTCCCATGTCATGGGGGCCAGCGGAAACACGCGGTTGAACGGGCGCGGGTTATCGCGGCGGATGAGCTGTGTGTAGTACGCATGCGGCGTTTCATCCCGGACCATCAGCACCTCGTCCACCCGGTCATGGCGGCCGTGCATCAGGGTTGCGGCCATGGTGGCCCAGTCCCAGGCATGGAAGTGCGACGTGGGAAAGGTGGCCGCCAGCGGAGCCGTGCGAAACAGGCCATACAGCCGTGCACTGGCGGCGGGGTCGTCCAAATACTCCGCAATCGCCCGGCGGGGTGGCCCGTCCAGCGGTTCGCTGCCTGATGCCAAGCAACTTGGCTCGCCATTGACTGTGAACTGCACGCGCGACACGCAGCCGACGATGCCGGGATCGCCGTCCAGCCGCGCCGCCGTCCGCTCGAGGTAGGTTGGCAAGATGAAGTCATCGGCGGCCAGCCACATAAAGTATGGCGTGGTCGCGGCATGGACGAGCCAGTGGAAGTTCATCGTTTGTCCGATGTTCTTCGGACGCCGGACATAAACGACGGTGGGATATTCGGCGGCTAGCTGCTCGCCCACACGCTGGCTGTCGTCGCTGGACTGATCGTCACTCAGCAGGATGGACGTGGCCGGCCGGGTCTGTGCGAGCACGCTTTCGACCGTGCGGCGCAGCGTGGCCGCGTTGTTGTAGACGGGGATGCCGACCGTAATCATGCCATCACCAGCAGCGGCGGCTGCGCATCGACCCAGGCGGCCAGGTGCGGTAGGCCCTCTCCCAAGGTGAACTTGGGTGACCAGTGCAGCAATGACCGGGTGGCCGTAATACTGCACGCGGCGTGGCGGACGTCGCCGAACCGGTAGCTGCCGGTGACGTGTGGGGCCGGCGCGCCGTACAGGCCAGCAATCTCCCCGGCCATCGCGGCTATGGTCGCGGATTTCCCGGTGCCGATATCGACCGGATGCGCTAGTGCCGGTCGGTCCAGCGCCGCCATAAACGCGGCCGCCACGTCATCGATCAGGACGAAATCGCGCAGCATCGCCCCGTCCTCGAACAGCGGAATGCTGCGTCCGGCGGCCGCAAGCTGGCAGAACAGCACAACAATGCCCGTGTAGGCGTTGCGCATCGCCTGGCCCGGTCCGTAGACGTTTTGGAGCCTCAGCGTGATAGCCGAGGCGCCGAAAGCCGCCGCCCAGACGCCAATCATGTGCTCCTGCGCCAGCTTAGTCGCGCCGTAGACGCTAACCGGGGCAGGCCGGGTAGTAAGCGCAGTAGACGGTACGCAGTGCAGATCCGGAAAGTCCCATCCGGCGACCGCCAGTTGCGCTCGGGTGCGCTGCCCGGGGTAGACCGTACCCGCCGCGCCAGTCCATGCGCCCTCGCCATAGACGGCGCGGCTGCTGCTGAGCACGATCCGGTCCGGGATCGCGTCGTGCCGGGCCAGGGCGTCCAGCATAGTGGCGGTACCCACGACATTGCATTCGGCATGGCGCGTGGCCGCGGTCAGGGACTGGCCGGTACCGGTTTCGGCCGCGAGGTGAATGACGGCGCGGGGACGGACGGTTGCCAGTACGGTATCCCATACAACCGGATCGCAGATAGTGCCGTCTACCCATTCGACCGCGTGGGGAAGTGACGGCGGACGTATGTGCTGATCGTGGACTTGCGGGTGTAAATTATCGATCGCGATGACCCGGTCGAACCGCTTGAGCAAACCCTGAGCTACTGCGCATCCGATAAAACCAGCCCCACCGGTGACAATGCACGCGTTGCTCGTTCGATCCACGATGCTTGACTCCGTTAATGCCCGCCAAGGTAGCGGATCATTACCGAGATATAAAGTCCTTTACACTTAACGCGTGCATCGCCGCAGACAGAACCCTCCGCGGCGTATCGATGGCCAGGCGCTGTGCACCCTGACGGTCAACGATGCCCCACGCCACCACGTTGCGGATGGCTTGTTCCATCGTGAGCGATGAGCCGGCCAGCACGCCGCCCGATCGGACGCTGCCATCGGCCAGACCGTCGATGTCCATTCCCGCGAACCGGTAGCGCCCCGGGGGTGCCGCCGCGGCCGCAACCGCATCCGTGACCAGTATCGCTCCGGCACCCTTGGCCCGGATCATCGCACGTAGTGCGAGCACCGGCACGTGCAGCCCGTCGGCGATGAAGCCCGCCGCCAATCCGTCATGGCCCAACTGCGCCATCAGGGGGTTATCGAACTTCGGCAGCATGCGGGGCAGGCCGTTACCCAGATGGGTGCTAAGCGTGGCACCGGCTGCAACCGCCTGCTCCACCACGGTCGCGCCCGCATCCGCGTGCCCGATCGACGCCACCATGCCGTGCGCAACCGCCCAGCGCACCAGGTCCAGGCCGCCGGGCCGCTCGGGCGCCAGGGTCAGCATCAGCACCGGGCGACGCAGGTCCCGGGTCCATTCCGTCAACAACGCAGGGTCTGGATCGCGCATGGCCGCGACGGGATGGCACCCGGCGAACCCTGCGCCGGGATTAAGGAAAGGGCCCTCCAGATGAAAACCCGGCACCATCGTGGGCCCGAGCACGCTTGCCGCCACCGCCCGGTCGAGTGCCAGCAGCCGCGCGTGCAGAACCGCGGGCGGCGCAGTAATCAGGGTCGGCAGGCAGATCGTGACGCCGCCTGCGCACATCGCCGCCAGGGCGCGGTCGACGCCGTCGGCCGTGATGTCGGCGTCGTTGAAATCGATCCCCGCATAGCCGTTGACCTGTAAATCGCAGTAGCCGGTCACCAGGCGAGCTCGGTCCCGCTTTCATCAACGAAGAACGAACCAGGCTGCCCATGCCGCGCCAGGATAGCGCTGGCCACGCCCCG
>JAYVTX010000059.1:0-11862 GCA_043788425.1 Rhodospirillales bacterium | reverse complement strand
CCCGTGGCGGACGGGGCGGCGTGGCTGGCACCGCTATTCCTGTTCCAGGTGTTCTTCGACTTCGCCGGCTATTCCAACATCGCCATCGGCTTGGCCCTGCTGTTCGGCGTGGTTCTGCCGGCCAATTTCGACCGTCCGTTTCAGGCACCTAGCATCCTGGCTTTCTGGCAGCGCTGGCACATGACGCTGGGGCGGTTCCTACGTGACTATGTTTTCCTACGCCTGGCCGATTGGCGTATCGGGCGGTATCGCCATACCGCAGCCCATTACGCGGCGGCGATTGTCGCCACCATGGGCCTGTGCGGATTGTGGCATGGGGCCGGATGGCACTTTGTGGTGTGGGGTTTGGCGCAGGGCTTGGCCATGCTGGTGGCGTTGGGATGGCGTCGCCGGATGCACGGCCTGCCGCCCGGCGTCGGCTGGGCGCTTACAATTATGTTCTGCCTGTTGTCGTCGGTCTTGTTCCGCGCGGGCTCGATTGAGGCGGCCATAAATATCTATGCGTCGCTGGGCACGCTGCCAACCTTGGGCTTGCTGCGTGAGTCGATGCTGGCCGGTGTGGTGGCGGTGCTGGCCATCGCCTGGCCGGCCAGCCATACGCTATGTCCACGCATACTTACTTGGGCCGGCCCGGCCGTGCCGGCTGTGCTCGGCCTTATCGCCCTTGTGCTGATGATCCAGATGGGCAACGCCGATTCGTATGACTTCATCTATTTCCAGTTCTGACGCGCCGCGGCGTCTGCAGCGCTGGCTGGCAGTGTTTGCCACCATCGCCGGCGGGGGCCTCATAGTCCTGTTCGCCGCTTTGCTGCTAATCGACCCCTATGATAGCGGGCGATTTCCGAGTGCCGGCCTACGCGGCGTTAGTGACAATACACTGCGTACGTCGCACGTGAGCCGCGGGCGGGACCCGCAATTCGACAGCGCCATCTTCGGCAACTCAACCGGCACATCGGTCGACCCTTCCGTGCTGTCTGCGGGCACGCGTCTTCGTTTCGTCCAGCTTACCTTCAATCATGCGATCCCGCGGGAGCAACTGGCGGTTATCGACTGGTTTACCCGGCACCATCCCGACAAGGGCGCGGTAGTGCTAGTCGCGGATGAGCTGTGGTGTTCGGGCGATGCCCGGATGCCGGCGCGTTATCCGTTCCCGTATTGGCTGTACGGCAGCGACGGCGCGTATCTCGGCAATGTCCTGAATTGGAAGTCGTTTGACCGGGCTGTTTGGCGCATCCAGCTCGCGCTCGGACGGCGGAAGCCGATCGATCCAGTCGGGTTCTTTGGCTACCTAAAGCAGGACACATACCTCGCCAGCCCCGGCATCCCGCCCGATCTGACGGCCGATGAAGCGGCCCAGGAATTTGTGTGGATCGACCGGTTGCAGGCCATGCTCGCCAGTATTGGCTATGGCGGATCGCTAGTGGTGGTCATCCCCCCCGTATACGCCGACTACTTGCCCCCCGCGGGCAGCAGGCGGGCGGATCGGGTGGCGCGGTGCAAGGCGGCATTGGTAACGCTGGCCGCCACTACCGGAGGGGGTGGGCTCGTCGACCGTCGGATCGACACGCCGGATGTGCACACGACAGATAACTTCTATGACCGTATTCATTACCGCTCGAATCTGGCCCGCCCGATCGAGGACGGCATCGTGGCATTGCTTGGGAGGCACGATGACGCAAGCCGCTGACGACGTTGCGGTGCAGGCCTGGTGCATGGACTACTTGGCACGCGTCCTGCGCCGCCCGGCAGATGGCATTGACCCGGCAGCGACGTTCTCGGACCTGGGTGTCGATTCGGCCGAGATGCTGTTCATGGTCTCGGCCCTGGAAGACCGCTGGCGGCTCGATCTGGCGTCGGACGTGCCACTGGATTACCCGACGGTCTTGGCGTTGTCCCGTTATATCGCGGGCCTTATGGCGTGAACATGCGCGAGACTGCGCCGACCATCGGCGCGATCATGGCGCATCAGGCCGACACGATCGGCAGCCGGCCCGCCTTTACCTTCCTGCCGGAGCGGAACGGTGAACCCCAAACGCTCAGTTTCGCCGCACTCGACAGTCAAGCGCGGACGTTGGCGTTTCGTCTATTGGCACACGCAGTGCCCGGGGATCGCGCAGTGCTGCTGTTTAATCCTGGGCTGGATATGGTCGTGGCGTTGCTCGCATGCCTCGCCGCTGGAATCGTTGCAGTGCCGCTCATGATGCCGCGCCGGACGGGTGCGCGGGATAGCAGCGTAGCCGTGCTGGACGATTGCGCCCCCCGGCTAGCACTTACGACGGCCGACCTCATGGCCACCCGGCCGGATGTGGTGGAGCGATACCAGGACCGCCTTTGTTGGCTGGCCGTCGATGCACCGGGCGATGCTACCGCGCGTGATTTCCCCAAGCTTGCGCGGCACGACCTGGCGGTGCTGCAATATACATCAGGCAGCACCTCGACCCCAAAGGGCGTCATGGTCAGCCATGGCAATTTCTTGGCCAACCAGGCGATGATCCGCAGAGCATTAAACAATACGGACCGGTCCACCACCGTCGGCTGGGTTCCGCTATTCCACGACATGGGCCTGGTGATGCAAGTCATGCAGCCGCTATACAATGGCGCGCATTCCATTTTGATGCCGCCGGCCGCGTTCATGCAACGTCCGCTGAGTTGGCTGCGCGCAATCAGCACCTACCGCGCCGAGGTCACGTCCGCGCCGAATTTTGCATTCGACTTATGTGCCGCGCGCTGCCGGCCGGAGCAGATGGACGGCATCGACCTGTCCTGCCTGCGGGTCGTGCTGAACGGTGCCGAGCCAGTGCATGCCCCAACGATTGCGCGGTTCGCCGAAACGTTCGGCTCCTATGGGTTTGATCCCACCGCCATGTACCCCAGCTATGGTCTGGCCGAGGGCACGCTATTGGTGACGGGGGCCGGCCGCGGCGATGGGCCGTCGTCGCGAGCATTCAGCCGCGCGGGATTGCAGGCGGGCCGCGTTGTGCCGCCTGCCGACCCGGCCGATGCGCAAGACTGGGTTGCGTGTGGCAGGGCGATGGTGGGTGAGCGCGTGGCCGTGGTCGATCCGGAAGCCTACGTGTTGCGGCAGGCAAACCACGTGGGCGAAATTTGGGTGCATGGTCCCAACGTGGCCCAGGGTTATTGGCAAAAGCCAGATGCGACGGCCGCCATCTTCAGGGCGACGATTTCCGACGGGGACGGGGCATACTGGCTACGCACGGGCGACCTCGGTTTCCTGGACGAAGCCGGCGTGCTGTTCATTACCGGGCGAATCAAGGATCTGATCGTGATCCGGGGCGCGAACCACTATCCGCAGGACATCGAACGGACCGTGCAGGACGCGCACCCGGCGTTGCAGCCGGACGGGGGCGCTGCCTTTTCCATCACCGCCGCGGATGGGGCAGAGCGTGTGGTGGTCGTGCACGAGATCGCGCGTACCCAGCGGCATGCGTTGGAGACGGACGCGATCGTGGCCAGCATCCGGGCTGCCGTTACGGCTGGACACGAGATAGCGCTGCACGAGATCGTACTGATCCGTCCAGCGACCCTGCCGAAGACCACCAGCGGCAAGGTCCAGCGCAGCCTAGCGCGGCTTCAATGGCAGGAAGGTTCATTGGCGCGGGTCTGAAACCGGGCCGTTTTACGGGCTGGGATAAGGATTGGTGGACACCCAGAACGCTTTCGCGAATGGTAGTTTCATACCGAAAACCCGACTTCCCAATACTTTTGAGTTTCGCCGCCAAATAATCGAGCCTGTTCGGGGTAGGCCCCATCCCGACGATGTCGCCAGTGACTTCGAGCCGGCCGCGCAGTCGACCCGTGCGTCGGTGGGAAAGGCCGACAACGACCAAGCCTGGCGGGAGAATGTAATTGGCTGGGGGACCTGGATTCGAACCAAGGCTTTCCGAGTCAGAGTCGGAAGTTCTACCGCTAAACTATCCCCCACCGATGCTCCGCGGATACCATGCACGCCGGCCCGGGGCAACAGACTTCACCACCCCGGCGGCGGCGTGTTCACGTAGACGGCGTAAAGCGACGTTCGCGCCGTGACGAACCGACGATTGCGCTTGAGTCCGCCAAAGCGCAAATCCGAGACGTTTTCCGAGATCGGAACCGGGCCATTCTCGACCCAATCTGGCGCGAAGGCACGCATTCCATCGGCGGTGTGCGCCCATACATCACCGCTTCGATCGAAGCGAAAACCGTCGAACAAACCCAAGTCTGTTTTTGGCCCCAGCGTGCCGGCTGGTGCGTGGATACGTACCAAGCCATTTGGGCACCCGATCCCGATCCCGCACACTCCGGCAACCAGCGCCGCCCGGTTGGGTGGGCGTGCGCCGGCGTACGGCCATGCCGCCCCGCGACGGTGCATGGACAACGTTGCAATCGGTCGAAATAAGCGCGCGCACTGTCGCATAACTCCAAAAGTGGCACATATCATAGGAATGGCTGATCAGCATGCCACGGCCCCGAACGCCGCTACCCCGTACATTCGGCCGGGGCGCGGTGATGCGGGCGCGGCATTCGCGGCCATCGACCTGGGTACCAATAATTGCCGGTTACTCGTCGGGGTGCCCACTTCGGACGGGTTTCGCGTCATCGACAGCTTCTCCAGCATAGTACGGCTAGGTGAGGGGTTGGACGCAACAGGCGCGTTGTCAAATGCGGCCATGGATCGGGCAATCCTTGCACTACGATCCTGCAATGCCCGGATCGGTCGGCGGCCGATGCGGGCAATTCGCGCCGTGGCGACCGAGGCATGTCGGCAGGCGCGGAACGGCCCGGCCTTCCTCGCCCGCGTCCGGCGCGAAACGGGGCTGCCGATCGACATGATCTCCCCGCGGGAGGAGGCTGAGTTGGCCCTCGAGTCCTGTGCGCCATTGCTGCGCGGCGGGGAACGGCGGGCGCTGGTGTTCGATATCGGCGGCGGCTCCACCGAGCTGGCTTGGGTACGGCTGGAAGATGGCGCAAGACCGGGCCTGATCGGCTACGCCAGCATGCCGCTTGGCGTCGTTACGCTGTCCGAGCGATACGGCGCGGCCGCGTTCACGCCGGCCGGGTTTGAGGCGATGGTTGCCCACGTTGCGGCCCGGCTTGCCCCGTTTGAGGCGGTGCACTGCATCGGCCTGGAAACCCGGGCGGGCGGGGTGTGTGCCCTTGGTACCAGCGGGACAGTCACCACACTGGCTGGTATCGCGCTCGATCTGCCACGCTATCGCCGGGCCTTAATCGACGGCACGGTGTTGACGCGGGCTGCGGCAGACGGTGCGCTGGCAACCGTGCTGGCCTTGGGGGCTGACGGGTTGGGCGCGCATCCCTGCGTGGGCGCCGACCGCGTACCCTACGTCCTGCCGGGCTGCGCAGTGTTCGAGGCGATCCGCCGGGTTTGGCCGATTGAAAACGTGATTGTTGCCGATCGGGGCCTGCGCGAGGGTATGTTGCTACGGCTCATGCGGCAGGCGTCCGGGATGGGCACCGCGTCCGACGCGCCGCGCCGCACGTTTACGCAAGCCCGGAGCCTACAGCCAGAGGGGACGACAGCGGTGGCTGAACCGGCGTAGAACGGCGCGATGCAGCCGCCCAAAAAGATTATCCCGTCCCGCGGTCTGGGCGTTACGCTTAAAACCGCCCGCGGCCGCACGCCTGCCAGCCAGAAATGGCTCGCGCGCCAATTGAACGACCCCTACGTCCGCGCCGCGCGGGAGCAGGGGCTGCGGTCACGTGCAGCGTTTAAGCTGATGGAGCTGGACGACCGCTTTCACCTGATTACTAAGGGATCGCGCGTTATCGATTTAGGCGCGGCGCCGGGCGGATGGGCGCAGGTGGCCGTGCAGCGGGGTGCGACCCGGGTCGTCGGCGTAGACCTGCTACCGATGGACCCGGTGCCGGGGGCCACGATCCTTGAGGGCGATTTCATGGACGACGCCATGCCGGGTCGGCTGGTGGAGTTGATGGGCGGGCCGGCCACGATCGTGCTGTCCGACATGGCTCCCAACACGACCGGGCACAATGCGACCGACCACATCCGGATCATGGGCCTGGCCGATCTGGCATTGCACTTTGCCGTCGCCACCCTGGAGCCCGGCGGCGCATTCGTGGCCAAGGTGTTTCAGGGCGGCTCGGAACGGACGATGCTCGATCAGATGAAGCGCCATTTTGCTGTCGTCCGCCACGCCAAACCGCCCGCGAGCCGTAAGGAGTCGAGCGAGCTGTATGTTGTCGCGACCGGGTTCCGTCATAGCTGAACGGTTGCGGATCGGCGCAGGCACGCTTATGTCACCGCGCCAAGGCCTCATGCGCCGGCCACCACGGCCCGGCCGGTGACCGCCCCGAAAGGTCCCGCCATGGCAGACCCCGCGCTATCCCGCCAACTCAGGATTGAGGAGGCGTTGGCGTTTGACGACGTGCTGGTCGTACCGGCCTATTCGCAGGTGCTTCCGTCCGAAACGAGCACACGGTCGCGTTTGACGCGCACGATCGATTTGCACATCCCTCTTATCTCATCCGCCATGGACACCGTCACGGAAAGTGCGATGGCGATCGCGATGGCCCAGCTGGGCGGCATCGGCGTGATCCATAAAAACCTGACGGTGGCGGAGCACGCAGCGCAGGTACGGCGGGTAAAAAAGTTCGAAAGCGGCATGGTGGTGAACCCGCTGACGATCCACCCCGACCAGACGTTGGCGGAAGCGCGGGCCGTCATGGCCCAGCACAACATCAGTGGCTTCCCAGTCGTAGAGCGCGATACTGGCCGCCTGGTCGGTATACTGACCCATCGCGATGTGCGTTTCGCGACCGATCCCGGCACCCGCGTCTATGAACTCATGACTCGCGAGAACCTGATTACCGTGCCGGCCGAGGTCGATCGGGACGAGGCGCGGCAGTTGCTGCACCGGCACCGGATTGAAAAGCTGCTGGTGGTGGACGATCAGTACCGCTGCGTCGGGCTGATTACCGTCAAGGACATGGACAAGGCGCAGGCCCATCCGCTGGCGAACAAGGACGAGCTGGGCCGCCTACGCGTGGCCGCCGCAACCGGCGTGGGGGAGGACGGGTACAGCCGGGCACAGGCGCTGGTCGAAGCGGGCGTGGACGTAATCGTCGTCGATACTGCGCATGGCCACTCGGCCGGGGTGCTGGGCGCGGTGGAGCGGATCAAGCAGTTGAGTAACGCCGTGCAGATCGTGGCGGGCAACGTGGCCACGCCGGAGGGGGCGCTGGCCTTGATCAGGGCGGGCGCCGATAGCGTGAAGATCGGTATTGGTCCGGGTAGTATTTGCACGACGCGCGTTGTGGCCGGCGTAGGCGTGCCGCAATTTACCGCCGTGATGGAAACTGCCGCCGCATGCCGCGAACAGGGCGTGCCGGCCATTGCCGATGGCGGCATCCGGACGTCTGGCGACTTCGTCAAAGCCATCGGTGCAGGTGCTGATTGCGTAATGGTCGGCAGCCTGCTGGCCGGCACGGATGAGGCACCTGGCGAAGTGTTCCTGTATCAGGGCCGCAGCTTCAAATCCTATCGTGGCATGGGCAGCATCGGTGCGATGGCCCGCGGTAGTGCCGATCGGTATTTCCAGCAGGAGATCAAGGACACGCTGAAGCTGGTGCCAGAGGGGATCGAGGGCCGGGTCGGTTATAAGGGTCCGGTCGGGGCCGTCGTACACCAATTGGTCGGCGGGCTACGGGCAGGCATGGGCTACGCCGGTGCGGCCACGATCGGCGATTTGCAGACCAAAACCCAGTTCCGCCGCATCACAGGCGCCGGCCTACGCGAAAGCCACGTGCACGACGTGGCCATCACGCGGGAAGCACCGAATTACCGCCAGGAGCCAGCCGGGTGACAACCCGTCTGGTGTCGAGGGCGTGACACCCCCCGCGCGCCTCGCGGCCGCGATCGAGCTGCTGACCGAGATCGACGTCCACCCCAGGCGGCCTGCCGATGCAGTGGCCAATGACTACTTTCGCGCGCGGCGGTTCATCGGATCCGGCGATCGGCGTGCGGTATCGGACCGGACGTGGCGGGTGTTGCGGGCGCGCCGGCGGCTGACCTGGCTGCTCGATCGCGCCAGCACGGCACCCACGCCCCGCATGCTGGTTGCAGCGTCACTACTGACCGAGGGTTGGGACGAGGCGGGCCTTACGCAAAACTACTCGGGCGGCGGCTACGGCCCAGCCCCGTTCTTGCAGCCCGAAACGGCGGCCTTGCGAAAGTTGGTGGGCGTGGCGATCAACGACCCGGCCATGCCGACCGATGTGCGGTACGAATTGCCGGAATGGGCGCTGCCCCATTTGGTAGCCCGGTTTAGCGACGCCCTGGGGCCAGAAATGGACGCGGCGCTGGCCCCCGCACCGCTCGACCTACGCGTGAACCTGCTGCGCGGCACGCGGGAGAATGCGCGCATCGCGCTGCGGGCGGAGGGGCTGGAGTGCGTCGATACGCCCTATTCGCCATGGGGCCTACGCATCGATGGCCGCCGGGCGGTGACGTCGGGTGCCGCGTTCCAGTCCGGTTTGGTGGAAATCCAGGACGAGGGTAGCCAGCTCGTCGCCGCCCTGGTCGGCGTCGAACCCGGCATGCGCGTCGTGGACTGGTGCGCGGGTGCCGGGGGCAAGACCCTGGCGCTGGCCATGCTGATGCAAAACCGCGGCCACCTGGTCGCGTGCGATGTTAGTGCGCCGCGGCTGGAGGGGGCGGTGCGTCGCCTGCGCCGCGCCGGGGTGCAGAATGTCGAGCGGCATCTGGTCGCACCCGGCGATAAATGGGCCAAGCGCCGCGGCGGCACGTTCGACCGCGTGCTGGTCGACGCGCCCTGCACCGGCACCGGGACCTGGCGGCGCAACCCCGATGCGCGCGGGCGTCTACGGGCGCTGGACCTGGCGGAGCTGGTGCCGAAACAGGCTGGTATTCTCGATGACGCGGCGCGCCTGGTACGGCCCGGCGGGCGGCTGGTGTATGCCACGTGCTCGTTATTCACGGAGGAGAACGAGGCGCAGATCGATGCCTTTTTAGCGCGTACGCCGGGCTTTACGGTTGTGCCGGCCGGGCTGAGCGATGCGCCATATCTGTCGCTGACGCCGTTGCAGCATGGGACGGACGGTTTTTTCGGCGCGGTGCTGGCGCGCGACGCGGCCTAATGGTCACAATCCGCCGGGCGGTGCCGGGCGATGCGGCGCAGATCGGGGCAGTCCACGTCGCAGGCTGGCGTAGCGCCTATGCCGGGATCCTGCCCAGCCACAGCCTAACCCGGCTATCAGCCCCACAGCAGGCGGCGCAGTACGACCGCGACATCCGCGCCGGGCGCGCCGTGTTCGTTGCCGCGAACGAACGCGTGATCGGCTTCACGACAGCGGGCCGGCCCCGGACGGAGGGGCTGGGCGATGGCGAGATCGAGACGTTGTATGTCCTCGACGACTGGCGCGATCAGGGGTTGGGCCGTCGGCTGATGCAGGCCGGCGCCGGGCATTTGGCAGCGCAGGGTTGTGCAAGCCTGTTTTTATGGGTGCTGCGCGAGAACCAAAGCCGCTGGTTTTACGAACGGCTGGGTGGCCGGGCAGCACGGGTGGGAACGACCCCGGTGGGTGGTGTCGCGGTGGCGCAGGTGGCGTATGTGTGGCCGGATATCGGGGCGCTGTTGGCCTAACCGAGCGCCGCCCTGGGCCGCCGAAGCCACGCTGCATCTGCCACCGCGACGATGGCGCGGATGGCGGGGCCCTTGGGTATGGTCGAGCGCGTCTAGCTTTTTAGGGCGGCTAAGCGTGACCATCGAAACGGGGCTAGTTAGGTCAGTTGTCAAAATGCCGGTCATCGCGCGAGTTCTTTCGGAGCTGCGAAAGCGGAATTACCAAACGCTGAAAACAGCCTCTAGAATTTGAAAGACAGAGCTGACAATACCGTCGCTGAGGTTGAACACGTCGAACCAATTCCACCAGTATTCCCTCCGCTGGTCCGCTTCGTTTTTGATGGACGCATCTACTACGCCGTTGGTGTCGGGGTCTTCCTTTGAGTCATTGTTATTCCCGTTCAGAAAGGCAGTCACCTCATATCGGCGTCGTCATGCGTTAAAAGCCAAAGCCACGGTCGCGCCACCCGGTCCGCGGCCTGGTACGCGGCGATTGCGCCGGCCTGGGTCTGGGTCAGCCCGATATCGTCCAGACCCGCCAGCAGGCTTGCGCGCCGCATCGGCTCGATCGCAAATGGCACGGATCGGGTGCCGGTTGTGATGGTTTGTGTGGCCAGATCGACCGTCAGCACGCCATTGCTGGCCAGGTCTCGCACGCCTGGCAACGCGATCGGCAGCAGCCCGTTCTGAAAGCAGTTACCCGCAAAGATGTCGCCAAAGCTTTCGGCCACGACGCAGCGAATGCCCAGGCCCATGAGCGCCCAAACCGCCCCCTCCCGCGACGATCCGCAGCCGAAATTGGCGCCCGCCAGCAAAATGGGTGCGCCGCGGTACAATGGCTGGTTCAGGACGAAATCCGGGTCCTCGGTCCCGTCTTGCCGGTACCGCCAGGCCTCAAACGCAAACGCGCCCATGCTGTCGCGCGTGGTGCCGGCCAGGCGTTCAACGCGGATGATCACGTCGGTGTCGATGTTGTCGCGCAATAGCGGGGCGGCGATCCCGGTGACGTGCGTGAAGGGGGTCAAAGCCGTCGCACATCGGTGATAGCACCCGTGACCGCCGCCGCCGCCGCCATCGCTGGGCTGGCGAGGTGGGTACGTGCGCCGGGTCCTTGGCGCCCCACGAAATTGCGGTTGGACGTCGATACCGCCCGCGCACCTGGCGGCACCCGGTCCCCGTTGGCGGCCACGCACAGGCTGCACCCCGGCTCCCGCCACACGAACCCGGCGGCGGTAAATACGCGGTCCAGCCCCTCGGCTTCTGCATCGCGCTTCACCCGTTCGGACCCGGGGACGACCCAGGCGGTGACGCCGGGTGCCACATGCCGGCCGCGGGCGATGGCGGCGGCGGCGCGTAGGTCGGGCAGGCGACTATTGGCGCACGATCCGATGAACACCCAATCGACCGGCGTGCCCGCGATTGGCTGCCCCGGTACCAATCCCATGTAATCCAGCGCCGCCTGCCACGCCGGGCGCCCGGCCGGGTCGGGGATGGTGTCATCGATGCCGATGGCGTGTTCGGGGCTGGTACCCCAGGTGATAGTGGGTGCGATGGCGCTGGCATCGACCGCCTCGTCCCGGTCGAAAACTGCATCGTCGTCCGTGCGTAGCGTGCGCCAGTACGCAATGGCCTGGTCCCATGCGGCACCGGTCGGCGCATAGGGGCGGCCGGCCAAATAGGCGTAGGTCGTACCATCCGGGGCGACCATGCCGATGCGTGCGCCCATTTCGATGGACAGGTTGCACAGCGTCATCCGCCCCTCGATCGGCATGGCGCGAATGGTGTCGCCAGCGTACTCGATCGCGCAGCCCGTGCCGGCACCAGCGCCAAAACGCCGGATCATGTGTAGCCCCAGGTCCTTTGGCGTGACGCCGGGTCCGATGGTGCCGTCGAACCGCACCCGTATGCGTCGCGGCTTTTGCAGGCGTAGCGTCTGTGTCGCCAGCGCGTGGGTCAGTTCGGACGATCCGACGCCGAATGCCAGCGCCCCCAGCGCACCATTGGTGCAGGTATGGCTGTCACCGCAGATCAGGGTTGTGCCGGGCAGCACGAGCCCGAGCTCCGGTCCCATTACGTGTACGATCCCCTGGCCGTCCTGGCCCACGTCGAAAAAACGGATTCCGGTTGCCCTGGACTGGTCCCGCAGGCTGGCACGCAGGCGGCCGCCGGTACTGGCGTTGTCGTGGGCGCGGCCCGGTGCGCTTGATACCGCATGGTCCGGGGTGGCAAAGGCCAGCTCTGGGTT